>JBAXJZ010000072.1:0-11841 GCA_037137595.1 Burkholderiales bacterium
GGCGCGGTGGTGGGCGCCTGCGTCGCGGTGCGCCCGCCGCGCGACGACCGGCCGCGCGTGGCGATCAGCTCGCTCGGCACCTCGTGCCTGTCGTACGTGCGCACCCTGAAGCCCGAACTCGAGGCGCGCGGCTACGAGGTGGCGGTGTTCCACTGCACCGGCATGGGCGGCCGCGCGATGGAGTCGCTCGCCGGACGCGGCTTCTTCGCCGCGGTGCTCGATCTCTGCCTGCAGGAGCTGGTCGACGCGCTGGCCGGGTCGGTCGCGAGCGCCGGCGACGACCGGCTGACGAACGCCGGCCGCGCGGGCGTGCCGCAGATCGTCGCGCCGGGCGCCACCGACATGATCGACCTCGCGTCGTGGAAGCCGGTGCCCGCCGAGTACGCGGATCGGCCGTACCACGCGCACAACCGGCTGATCGGCGTGGTGACCTCGACGCCCGACGAGCGCCGGCGCGCCGCGCGCGCGATCGGCGAGCGGCTCGCCGCCGCGACCGGGCCGACGGCCTTCGTGATGCCGCTGCGCGGCATCCAGCAGTGGGACCGCGAGGGCGAGGCGCTGCACGACCCGGCCGGGCTCGCCGCCTTCGTCGACGCCGCACGCGACGCGGTGCGCGCACCGGTCGAATGCGTGGAGGTCGACGCACACGTCAACGACCCGGCGTTCTGCGATGCGGTGCTCGCGGTCTTCGACCGGTGGGTGGCCGAGGGGCGGATCGTGCGCGGCGTCGCGGCCGAGGGCGCGGCGCACGGCTGACGCGGCGCCCGACGCCCGCCCGGCCCTGACCGTCCTCAGCCCGCGCGAGCCCGCCCGACCCCCGCCGCCACCGCCTCGACGATCCGCGCCGCGTCCGCGTCGTCGATCACCAGCGGCGGCGACAGGATCGCGACGTTGCCCGAGGTGCGGATCAGCGCGCCCGCGTCCCAGGCGCCGTCGGCCAGCCGGGCCATGAAGGCCGCGTCGGCGGGCGCCTTCGTGTCGCGGTCCGCGACACATTCGAGCGCGAGCATCAGGCCGATGCCGCGGACCTCGCCGATCGACGGGCAGTCGGCCGCAAACGACTCGAGGCCGGCCTTCAGCACGCGGCCCACCCGCGCCGCGTTCTCCGCGAGCGCGAGCCGCCGCGTCTCGGCGAGCGCGGCGATCGCGGCCGCGCAGCCCACCGGATGGCCCGAGTAGGTGTAGCCCGAGTAGATGCCGCCGGCCGCGTCGGCCTGCATGAACGCCTGCTCGACGCGCTCGCCCACGCCCACCGCGCCGAACGGGAAGTAGGCCGAGGTGATCGCCTTCGCGAAGCACATCAGGTCGGGCTGCACGCCCCACAGGCGCGAGCCGAACCACGAGCCCGTGCGGCCGAAGCCGGTGATGACCTCGTCGGCGATCGTCAGGATCCCGTGCTTGCGGCACAGCGCGACCACGTCGCGCACGAAGCCCTCGGGCGGCACGAAGACGCCGCCGGCGCCCAGCACCGGCTCGAAGATGAACGCGGCGATGGTGTCCGCGCCCTGGAAGCGGATCTCCTCCTCGAGCAGGCCCAGGCAGATCCGCGCGAGCCGGGTCGGGTCGGTCTCGCCGAACGGATTGCGGTAGGGCCACGGGAACGGCACATGGAAGCAGCCCGGCAGCAGCGGTTCGTAGGGCCGCCGGAACCGGTCGTTGCCGTTGACCGAGGCCGCGCCGAAGTGCGTGCCGTGGTAGCCCTTGCGGAACGCGAGGAACTTCGTGCGGTCCTTCTGGCCGACGATCTTCCAGTACTGGCGCGCGAGCCGCAGCGCGACCTCGACCGAGTCCGAGCCGCCGGCGGTGAACGCGAAGCGGCGCATGCCCTCGGGCTCGAGCCAGCGCACCAGCTGCTCGGAGAGCTCGATCAGCGGCGGGTTCGTGCCGCCGCGGAACGCCGACGCGTAGGGCAGGACGTCGAGCTGGGCGGCGATCGCGCGCTTGACCGGCTGGTTCGAGTAGCCGAGGTTCACGTTCCACAGCCCGCCCACCGCGTCGATCGCACGGTGGCCGCGGTGGTCGGTGACGGACACGCCGTCGGCCGACGCGATCACGCGCGGCGGGGTCTGCTCCATCTCGCGCGGATGCGCCATCGGATGCCAGACGTGGCGCGCGTTGTGGGCATCGAGGAAGTCGGGGTCGGTCATCGCACGGACTCGTCGGAGGCGGGGCGGAAGGCGGGCACGTCGAGTCCGAGTCGACGTGCGGCCTCCTCGAACGCGGCACGCGGCCGGTTGACGTCGAGGTGCACGGCCTGCAGCCCGCAGGCGAGCGCGCCGTCGACGTTGCGGCGCTGGTCGTCGACGAAGACGACGTCGGCGGGCTCGGCGTCGAGGGCGACGCAGGCCATCCGGTAGGCGCGCGGATCGGGCTTCAGGATGCGTGTCCAGGTGCCGTCGACGATGGTGTCGAAGTCGTCGAGCACGCGCAGCCGGCGCGCGAGCGCCTCGCCGTAGAACAGCACCAGTTCGTTGGTGAGCAGACCGACGCGGCGGCCGGCGGCGCGAGCCGCGTCGATCAGCGCGCGCGCCTCGGGCCGCACGCAGCCGTCGGGATCGGCCTCGCGCGCGGCGCGGATCATGCCGACCACGTCGAGCGGCCGGCCCACGCGCTCGCCGAGTTCGGCGGCGCGCCGGTACCAGTAGTCGCGTTCCGAGAGTTCGCCCGCCTGCATCGCCCGCCACAGCGGGTCGTCGCCGTGCGCGAGCGGGCCGGTCCAGCCGAGGCTGCCCTCGGGCAGGGAGAAGGCGCGCTCGATCGAGCCGAGGTCCTCGAAGAGGCTCAGGCCGACCACCGAGCCGAAGTCGAGCAGCAGCTGCGCGGGCATCGCGGCCTCCTGACGGCCCGCGCGCGGGATGCGCGGGCGACGCCGCGCATCATACGGGTTGAGGCGCGGTGCCTACTTGCGCGCGCGCTCCACCCACCAGTTCGGCTGGGCGGCGGCGAAGGCGCCGGTGGCGGCGAGCCGGTTCGCGAGGTCGAGCGAGGGCAGGCCGGCGGCCGATTCGACGAGCCAGGTGCGGTCGCCGATGCGGCGCACCGCGCGCGCGTCGTGCGAGGCGATCAGCGCCGTCGCCGCGTCGTCGTCCAGCGGCGCGGCGAGCACCACCAGCACGCCGCCCGGCAGGGCGCGCATCCGCCCGCCCTCGTCGCGGAAGACCGGCGACTGCAGCGCGGGGGAGACGTCCTTCAGCGCGCCCGCGGCCGGGCGCAGGACCGCGGACTTGCCCTGGATCGACGGCGAGAAGTCGGCGCGCAGGTCGGACTGCAGCGTCAGCGCGCGACGCGTGCCGCCGTCCTGCCAGGTGTGTGTGGGCCCCGATCCGACGGTCTTCGCCGGCACGGCGTCGCCGTCCTTCTGCACGGCACCCGCCGGCCCCGGGGCGGCGCTCAGGGCCGCGGCGAACGCGGCGACGGCGACCGCGGCTCGCGCGGCGCCGGGAATCCGGTTACTGGCCATACAGCGTGATGCTCCAGTTCTTCAGCGTGCCGACGTCGGTGGCGTTCATGTCGGTGACCGACAGCGTCCAGGTGCCGTTGCCCGGTTCGCCGAGGTGCCGCGCCGAGCCGAACAGCCAGTTCGAATACGGACCGCAGGGGTTCGTGTCGGCGACCGAGGTCTTCTGGCAGGCACGCATGTCGGCGAGCCGGCTGGTCGACGTGACGGTCGTGCCGCCGTTGTTCCACGGCCGGGTGAGGTCGATCCGGAAGTCGCCGGAGTAGCCGCCATCGATCGTCACGCGGATCTCGACCCACTCGATGCTGGTGATCGCACATGCCGAGAAGGTCAGGTTCTGCGTGACCGGCGTGCCCGGCGTCGACGCGTTGGTCGGGCCGGTGGCGTCCGGGATCGGCGCCGTGAGCGTGCCCGAGTCGAGCGTGCACGAGCGCAGCGTCGAGCTGCCGCCCACGGAGGACCAGGTCTTCGCCGCGGTGACCGCCGCGTTCGCGTCGACCACGCCGTAGCCGTACTTGTGGTGGAACCTGACCGTCCCGCCGAGCGCGCTCGGCGCCCACGCGGTGGGGTTGGAGAGCGTCGCGGTGTCGGCCGTCTCCACCTGCCGCGACGTCCGCGCGAGGATCAGCCGCACGTCTCGCCAGGTGAGCGCGGGATTGGCCGACAGCATCAGCGCGGCCACGCCCGAGACCATCGGCGCCGAGGCCGAGGTGCCGCTGAAGTCGGTGCGGTAGCCGCCGTTGAGCGTGGTGGTGGCGACGTTCGAGATGCTGCCCGACGAGGGTGCACAGACCAGCAGGTTCGCGCCGGGCTCGCTGTACGACGACTGCCGGCCGCGCTGGTCGACCGCGCAGACCGCGTTCGTGCCGAGCACGTTCACGTAGCCGTCGTAGTTGGAGTTGTCGTTGCTCTGCTGGCCGTTGCCGGCCGAGAACACGTAGATCGAGCCCTTGCCGGCGCGGCCGGTGTCCACGCCCTGGCGGATCGCGGTGCGGAACGAGGCGTCGGACGCGTTCAGCTTGGCGTTGTCGGGCGAGCCCCAGCTGTTGTGATAGACGGCGTTCAGCGCGCCGTCGCGCTGCAGCGCCTCGGAGATGTCGGCATCGGCGCTGTTGACCAGCGCGTCGAAGGCCACCAGCGACGCCCGCGGCGCGACGCCCGAGCCGCCGATGGCATTGCCGTCCCGCGCGACCGCGAGACCGGCCACCGAGGTGCCGTGGCTCTCGTTGTCGTCGTTCACGTTGCAGGGCAGCGGCCAGGTGCCGCCGGGGTTGCCCACGCGGTAGGACTTGCTCGCGCCCTCGACGAGGTTGGGGCGCAGGTCGGGATGGGTGATCTCGATCGAGTCGTCGATCACCACCAGGCGCACCCCCTCGCCCCGGGTCTGGACCCAGGCCGGGAAGGCATTGAGGTCCTGGCCGGCGACCGCGCCGGGCGCGGCCGTGTTGGTGCCGGTGTTCCTCAGGTGCCACTGCTGCGCGAGCAGCGGGTCGGCGCCGGTCAGCACCGGCGAGGCGGTCAGCGTGTAGCTGAAGCAGCCCGTGCCGACCGCGAGCTTGTCGCCGACCGTGGCGGGCGCGGGCGCCGGCGTGGCGACCGGTGTCGTGGTGGCGCCGGGCGTCGTCGTGGCGCTCGTGCCTCCTGTCGTGGTGGTGGTGGACGACGAGGTGGCGGTGCCGCCGCCGCCGCAGCCGGCGAGGCCGGCGATCGCGAGGACCAGCGCGATCGCGGGAGCACGACGCGGGCGGGACACGGAAGGGGGGAACGGTGAGCGCATGGGATCCCAGCAGTCGGGGGGGCGGCGCCCCCCGGGGGGTCGACCGACCGGCGGAAGGCACTCTACCCGCGCGGCGGCCGGCGGGCAGCCGCGAGGCGACCCCCGGACGACGAACGGACGGGCCGGCACGCGTGTCGGCACGGGCCCTGCCCGCCGACGCGGGCGGCCGGAAACGGTGCACGGACGACGGCGCCGGGGGGCCGCCATGGGACAATCGGCACCTCAGCGCCCTGCCCCCCGCCGCCGATGATCCGCAGCCCCGACACCTTCCGACCCGCGCTCGACGTCACGCTCCACGACGACGCCGTCGTCCACCTGTTCGCCCGCGACGCGCTGGTGCAGACGCTCGACGAGCCGAAGCCGCTGCGCTGGCGCACGCTCCGGATGTTCGGCTTCGACGCCGGCCGCGTGCAGCCGATCGGCCGGCACGAGGGCGTCGACCACGTGGCCGTGGCGCTGCCCGACGACCACCCGGCCGACCGGATGCCCGAGGGCTGGCGCGCCGCCGGCCTGCGCAACTGGTTCGGCATGCTCGACGACGAGACGCTGTCGATCGCGATGCGCGGCGTGCAGATGCTCGAGTGGGACCGGACACACCGGTTCTGCGGCGCCTGCGGCACGCCGACGGTGCAGGCCGAGGGCGAGCGCGCGAAGCGCTGCCCGTCCTGCGGCCTGACCGTCTACCCGCGGATCTCGCCGGCGATGATGGTGCTGGTCACGCGCGGCGACGAGCTGCTGCTCGGCCGCGGGATCAACTTCCCGCCGGGCCGCTACAGCGCGCTGGCGGGCTTCCTCGAGGCGGGCGAGACGATCGAGGAATGTGTGGCGCGCGAGGTCCGCGAGGAGACCAGCGTCGAGGTCCGCGACCTGCGCTACTTCGGCAGCCAGAGCTGGCCGTTCCCGAACTCGCTGATGATCGCGTTCACCGCCGAGTACGCCGGCGGCGATCTGCGGCCCGACCCCGCCGAACTCGCCGACGCGCAGTGGTTCCCGCTCGACGCGCTGCCGCAGATGCCGCCGCGGCTGTCGATCGCCCGCGCGCTGATCGACGCGACCGTCGCACGCATGCGCGGCGCGGCGCGCTCGGGCTGAGCCTCGGCGCGGCCTCGCCGCGCCCCGCGGACCGGAATCACGCGGGTCGCCGTTCCGCGGACGGACACGCGCGACCCCTTCGACGCCACAGATTCCCCACGGGGACGCAGTGCGTCACATTACGGGGCGGTAATCGCTGTATCGTCCTGTAAGCGACGGCCGTCGGGCCGCCGCTGCCGACCGTCGCCTCGCGCCCGCCTTCCGTCCCCATGGCCCGTTCCCTTCCGCCCCGCTTCGCGGTCGGCCTGCCGTCGCGCACGCTGCCCGGTGCGCTGCCCGAGCCGGCCGCGATCGTGATCGCGCTGCATGCGCTGGTCTGGGCGTGGGTGGGCATCGTCTCGCGGACCAACCTGGACCTGTCCGGCGACATGGTCGAGGCCTTCGTCTGGGGCGAGGCCTGGCAGCTCGGGTACTTCAAGCACCCGCCGCTGTCGGCCTGGGTGGCGAGCGCGTGGTTCTCGGTGTTCCCGCGGACAGACGCGGCCTACTCGGTGCTGTCGGCGCTCAACACGGCGGTGGGCCTCGCGGGCTTCGCCGTGCTGTGCCGGCAGTTCATGGACGCGCGCTGGACCGCCGTCTGCGTGGCCGCGGCGGCGCTGACGCCCGGCCTCACCACGATGGCGATGCGCTTCAACGCGAACGCGATCCTGGTGTCGACCTGGCCCTGGGCGATGGCCTTCTTCGTGCGCGCGATGCGCGGCGGCCGGCCGGGCGACGCGGTGGCCGCGGGCGTGGTCTGCGGGCTCGCGATGCTCGGCAAGTACTTCTCGGGCGTGCTGCTGGTGTCGCTCGCGCTCGCCGCGCTGTGCGAGCCCGCCTGGCGGGCGCGTCTGCTGTCGCGCACCGGCGCGATCGTGGGGCTCTCCTGCCTCGCGGTGTCGATCCCGCATCTGGGCTGGCTGGTCTCGAACGGGTGGGCGCCGATCGCCTACGCGCGCGAGGCGACCGGCTTCGTGAACGGCAGCCCCACCGGCCGGGCGCTGCGCTTCTTCCTGTGCATGCTGGTGTTCCCGGCGCTGGGCTTCGCGCTGATCGCCGGCGCATCGCAGCGGGCGCGCGACGCCGGACGCGCGCTGCTGTCGGTGCTGCGGCCGTCGGCCGATCCGATCTGGGTGCTGGCGATGGCGCCGGTGCTGCTCACCGTCGCCGCGACGGTCGTCACCGGCGCGCGCACCGCGACCGTCTGGGCGCTGCCGATGGGCATGGGCCTGGTGATGTGGCTCGGCGTGCAGCTGCGCCGGACCGCTCCCAACCCTGACCTGCGCGTGCTGGGCGGCGGTCTCGCGCTCGCCTGGACCCTCGCGGTGGTGGGCTCGGCGCTGCTGTGGCGGCACGATGCGGCGCAGGGCGAGCAGCGGGTGGCCGAGCCGCGCGCGGAACTCGCCGCGCTGGTGGACGCCCACTGGCGCGTCGAGCAGGGCGGCCCGCTGCGCTGGGTCACCGGCACGCGCCCGCTGGCGGCCTCGGTGGCGTTCTACGCGCCCGCGCGCCCGGCCTACTGGAGCGTCTGGGCGTCCGAGGTGGAGACGCCCTGGGTGGACCGGGAGCGCGTCGCGGCCGAGGGCGGCGCGGTGGTCTGCGCGGCCGACGACGCGGGCTGCGCGGCGCTGGGCGAATCGATGGGCGGGCGGCGGATCGAGGTCTCGGTCGGCAAGTCGGTCCGCGACCACGTGTTCGCGGCGGTGGACTTCGTCGTCGTGCTGGTGCCGCCGTCGCAGCGCTGGGCGCCCTGACGGGACCGGCCGCGGCGCCGGCCTCGCACGCGGCACCGGCCGCGGCGCCCGCCCCGCGCGAGGATCCGGTCGCGGGTCAGTCGGCCAGGCAGCGCTCCGCGCGCCAGCCGTAGAGCCAGTCCAGCGCGTCGTAGAAGCGCCCGGGTTCGCGGCCGCGCCACAGGTCGTTGCGGACCAGGCGCTCGACGCCCTTGGCGTGGTAGAGCCGACCCATCTCGCGGGCCGACAGCACCACCCGCGCGGTCCGCGCGATGCGGGAGCGTTCGTACCGCGCGAAGGCGGCCGGAAGGTCGTCGGGCAACGCGCGCATCGCCTCGCCGAGGGTCACCGCGTCCTCCAGCGCCATGCACGCGCCCTGCGCGAGGTACTGCAGCATCGGGTGCGCCGCGTCGCCCAGCAGCGTCGCGCGGCCGAAGGTCCAGCGCCCGATCGGGTCGCGGTCGGCGGTGGCCCAGCGCTTCCAGCTCTTCGGCAGGTCGATCAGCTGGCGCGGCTGCGGCAGGATGCCGTCGAAGTAGGACCGGACCTCGTCGCGGCTGCCCTCGCGCACCGACCACTCCTCCACCTCGCGGCTGTGGAAGGTGACCACCACGTTGTACTGCTCGCCGCCGCGCAGCGGGTAGTGGACGAGGTGGCAGTCGGGGCCGGCCCAGACCACCGGCGCGTTCCAGCGCAGGTCGGCCGGGAAGTCGGGGGCGTCGACCACCGCGCGATAGACCACGTGGCCGGAGACGCGGACCGGGTCGCCGACGTACTGCGCGCGGACCGCCGAGCGCACGCCGTCGCAGGCGACCAGCGCCGCGCCGGCGTGGCGCGCGCCGTGCTGGTCGACGACGACAACGCCGCCGTCGTGCTGCTCGATGCGCTCGATGCGGGTGGAGACCACCAGCTTCACGTCGTCGCGGGCGCGGACGCCGTCGAGCAGCGCGCCGTGCGCGTCGGCGCGGTGGATCACCGCGTAGGGATTGCCGAAGCGCTCGCGGAACGCGTCGCCCACCGGCAGCGACGCGACCGTGGAGCCGTCGACCGCGTCCATCATCGCCATCCGCTCGACGTAGACCGCGCGCGAGCGCGCGAGCGGGCCGACGCCGAGCGCGTCGAACGCGGTGAACGCGTTCGGCCCGAGCTGGATGCCCGCGCCGATCTCGCCGATCTCGGCCGCCTGCTCGAACACCGTCACCGGTCGGCCCAGGCGCGCGATCGCGAGCGCCGCGGCCAGTCCGCCGATGCCGCCGCCCGCCACCAGGATCCGGTCCGTGTCGACTGCCCTGCCCATCCTGTCCTCCGTCGTCGTCCCGGATTGTAGGCGCGCGGGCGGGGGCGGTTCCGCAACGGCGGGGCGCGTCGCGGCCACCCGGGTCCCCGCCGGTAAGATCGCCGCGCATCGGAGGAGGGGACAGGATGAGGCAGAACGCGGTGAAGGCGGTGATGGCCTCGGGCGGCACGGCGCTCGTCGGCTGGACCGGCATCGGCAACTCGTACTCGGCCGAGTTGCTCGGCCACTCGGGCTTCGACGGCGTGGTCGTCGACATGCAGCACGGCCAGGTCTATCTCGACCAGGCGGTGCCGATGCTGCAGGCGATCTCCGCGACGCCGGCGACGCCGCTGGCGCGGGTGACGGCGAACCAGTTCTTCGAGATCAACAAGATCCTGGACTCGGGCGCCTACGGCGTGATCGTCCCGATGATCGACACCGCCGACGACGCGCGCGCGGTGGTCGACGCGGTCCGCTACCCGCCGGTGGGCCGCCGTTCGTTCGGACCTGCGCGCGGGCTGCTCTACGGCGGCCAGGACTACGCGGCCCACGCCAACGACACGCTGCTCGCGTTCGCGATGATCGAGACGCCGCAGGCGATGGCGAACCTCGACGCGATCGCCGCGGTGCCCGGGCTCGACGGGCTGTTCGTCGGCCCGGCCGACCTCTCGCTCGCGCTCGGCGTGCCGCCGGCGGTGAAGTGGCGCGACGAGCCGCTGCGCGGCGCGATCGCCAGAGTGCTCGCCGCCTGTCGCGCGCACGGCAAGTTCGCCGGCATCTTCTGCACGTCGGTGGAGATGGCCGTCGACATGAAGGCGGCGGGCTGGCAGCTGCTGGTGCCGGGCAACGACGCGGCGCTGCTGCGCGGTGCGGCGCAGGCCGCGTGCGACGCGATCCGCGGCGGGGCGGGGACGGGGCCGAAGGCGGCGTACTGAGGCGGGGGGCGGTGACGCCCGGTCGACCGTCCAGGACCCGTCGTCGCTCGACCGTCGGTCGGTCCGGACCGATCCGGACAGGCGTGGCACGCTCCTGCAACTTTCCCGCGGCTCGACGCGGGCCCTCCCCCCGGTCCGGACCCTTCATGACCGCTGCCGCCCTCAGCGCCGACCAGGCGCGCGACTACATGCACCGCCTTCTCGCCGCGATGGTCAAGGCGGGCGGCTCCGACCTGTTCGTCTCGGCGGACTTCCCGCCGTCGATGAAGGCACACGGCGAGATGAAGGCGCTGGCCGAGCAGCGGCTGGCGCCGGCGCTGACCGAGAAGCTCGCGCACGCGCTGATGAACGAGCGCCAGGTCGAGGAGTTCAAGCGCGAGCTGGAGTGCAACTTCGCGATCAGCGTACCGGGCCTGTCGCGCTTCCGCGTGAACGCGTTCGTCCAGCAGCAGTGCGTGGGCATGGTGATCCGCACGATCGCCGCCGAGATCCCGAACTTCGAGAAGCTCGGCCTGCCCGAGGTGCTCAAGCAGGTGATCATGACCAAGCGCGGGCTGGTGCTGGTCGTGGGCGGGACCGGCTCGGGCAAGTCGACCACGCTGGCGGCGATGATCGATCACCGCAACCGGACCTCGAAGGGACACATCGTCACCGTCGAGGACCCGGTCGAGTACGTCCATCCCTCCAAAGGCTGCCTGATCACGCACCGCGAGGTGGGGGTCGACACGCTGTCGTGGCACGCGGCGCTGAAGAACACGCTGCGGCAGGCGCCGGACGTGATCCTGATCGGCGAGATCCGCGACACCGAGACGATGGAGCACGCGATCGCGTTCGCCGAGACCGGTCACCTGTGCCTGGGCACGCTGCACGCGAACAACGCGAACCAGACGATCGACCGGATCATCAACTTCTTCCCCGAGGAGCGGCGCGCGCAGCTGCTGATGGACCTGTCGTCGAACCTGAAGGCGATCGTCTCGCAGCGGCTGGTGCGCACCGCCGACGGCAAGGGCCGGCGGGCGGCGATCGAGATCCTGCTGAACACGCCGTCGCTCGCCGAGAAGATCCGCGAGGGCGAGTTCCACGACATCAAGGGCATCATGTCCAAGTCGCGCGAGCTCGGAATGATGACCTTCGACGACGCGCTCTTCGATCTCTACGACGCGGGCCACATCAGCTACGACGAGGCGATCCGCAACGCGGACAGCACCAACGAGCTGCGGCTGAACATCAAGCTCAAGAGCACCCGCGGCGAGCCGTCGTCGAAGTCGAAGGTGGCGCTGGCGATCGAGTCGGAGAAGACGCCGGAGCCGGCCGAAGCCGGGAAGTGACGCGGCGGGCGCCGCGACGGAGCGCGGCCTCGCCGCGCAGGGCCGGTCAGCGCCCGGCGCGCGGCACCTCGAAGACCCGCCCGCCGGCGATCGCGTAGAGGCGCGCCGCGCGCTCGCGGGGCTGCAGGGCGCCGCCGGTGAATTCGCCGAAGGCGGGCAGCACCGCCTCGTTCGAGCCGATCCGGAAACACGCGAGGCGCACGGTGTCGCCACCGCGGCCGTGCAGGCGCACCGCGGGGGGGACGTGGCCGGCGAGGCGGTAGG
>JBAXJZ010000073.1:0-11811 GCA_037137595.1 Burkholderiales bacterium
TGTCGGGCCAGCCGTGCAGCATCAGCACCGTGGGTGCGGCCGGATCGTCGGGGCCGTCGATGACGACGGTCGTGCCGTCGACCTCGATCGCGGCGTCGTGTCCGTCTCGGGAATCGGAGCGGGTCAAGGGGGTCTCCGTCGGGGCAGCCCGCAGCATGCCCGAGCGCCGGCCGGCCGCGCTCGGCCGCGTATCATCGCGGGCGCGGGCCTCTAGCTCATGGTGGTCAGAGCAGCGGACTCATAATCCGTTGGTGCCGGGTTCGACCCCCGGGAGGCCCACCAGCATTGATGCGGGTTTCGTCGAGAGTATTCACTGACATGACCGGGTGGATTGGCTGTCAGGTGCCCAGTAGGTGCCCGATTCGCCCGGTGCTCACCGCACCATTCCCCCCTCCGCCGCGCTGCTCTACGCTGGTCGCCGGCACCCCGTCCCGAGGGTGCTTCCAGCCCAAGGAGAAGCGTCCATGAACGAGTCCAGCCCCTTCCTCAAGGTCATCGGCCAGCGGGTCGTTGTCTGCCAGTTGCTGGGCGACCCCGATGCCCCTGCTGACTCCGTCGAGGTCGAACTGACGCCCGAATTGCTGTCCCAGTTGGCGGCCCTTCATCAGGCGTCCCGGGCGTCCTGACCCCCACCCCGGCCCCGGCGGCAGGGACCACAGGGGTCTCGCCCCGGGGCGTTTGGTTCCATCGGATACCCACCCTCACGCGCGCCGTCCGGTTCCTCGGTGATCGCCGCCGGGAAGCACGGGGCTGTCGCGCCCCCTCCTCGACAGACAGACTCCGACCCGTCAACAGACACGGAGTCGGGAATGGCGCTCGGATTCAAGACAGGTGGCCGGACGAAGGGCACGCCCAACAAGCGGACCGTCGAGGTGATGGAGAAGCTTGAGGCGCTCGGCTGCGATCCCATCGAGGGGATGGCCCGACTGGCGATGGACACCAGCAACCCGCCGGAACTGCGTGGCCGGATGCTGTCGGAACTGGCTCAGTACCTCTATCCGAAGCGGAAGGCGCTGGAGGTCGACCCGGTCGAGCAGCAGCCCCCGGTGATCTTCAACCTCGGGATCGGGACGAAGCTGGCGGATCAGCCGGCCGATCAGCCGGTCGAGGGTCGAGGCGAGTAGACGGCCCGCAAGCCCCGGGAGGCGCAGATACTCGCCCACCGTCACCGACGCGCTGTAGGGCCTGTACGGGCCTCCCAGAGGCATTCCCGGGCCGGTAGAATGCTCCTGCTGGTCTCGCGATCAGCCCCGCCGATTTCTGACACTTGCTGGGCGGGATAGAAGTTCACGCTAAACCGTCCGCCGCGATCCACCCGCACGCGAGCAGGCGCTCGACTGTCTGCGGGATCGAGGATCGCCATGGAACCCCGTTCGCCGCTCTCCCTGTACACCGACGACACCGACGTCGGGATGGACCATCCGCTCTGGATGGCGAAGACGCAGGCCGCCATGGATGCCGACATGGCCTACCGGGCCGGCGTGCCCCTGGATGAGTCGCTGAGGGCCATCCCGGAGAGGATCAGGTTCCTGTTCGGCGAGGACGTCCCGGTGACACTGGTCACCGCGACAGTCAGCCTGACCTACGCCACGCTGATGGCTCTCGGCGGGGAGGACTGACAGGAAGGGCGGGGAAGGGCTGGAGGGGCCTCTACGGCCCTTCTAGAGGCTCTCAGAGGCAACGGGAGAGGCCGGCCTACCGCTCCTCCTCGGATCGGCCGGGAAAGGGTTGTCCATGAGGGGTCAGACGCCCCGGCTCTGCCGAAGGTAGTCGTTCCCGTTGGCGGTGACGGGCCGGCGGGTCGGACTCGGAGAGGAGCGGCGGGCTTCCTCTTGTTCGTGGTCCGCCACAAACGAATCGACGGGGGCGGTCGGTGTTACGGCAGCGGCCGACCCGATCTTCTGGAGGTACGCCACCACATCCGCGCGGAAGTCCGGGTCATCCGGTAGCACGGCGCCCATCTCCCTGACCCACTGCTCGGCGTACTCCCGTTGCTGATCGGTGAGGGGCGGGTCTTCAGCGGGATTGCCCTTCCGGGGCGCGACTCCTGACTCTTCTCCGGCCGCCTTGCTGGCCGTAAGGGAAGAGGAAGGAAGAGAAGAGAAAGTAATAGAAGGGAGCGTGCGCTCATCGACACGGTGACCGTCACGGTCACCGTCACGGTCACCGCTACGCTCAGCGTCACGCTCTGTTTCCTCGCCCCGACTCTGCGTCGCCTTCGCCGCCGCCTTCTTGGCGTTCGTCCTCTCCGCTCCCTTTGCTCGGGCCTCGCGGTTCGCCTTCGCCTCCGCCCGCTGGCGGATCAGCTGGTCATCAAAGATTCGGCCTCCCTCAACACGGAAGAAGAGCAGGACCGCAGCGGACAGGTCTTGGCGAACCTCATCGGGGTTGCGCCCGAGTTCCTCGGCAAGCTCCTGCGGGTCAGCGGGCAGCGACGGCACCTCTTCCAGCGAGGCGGCGAGTTCGCACCGGATGCGGGTCAACATCCCGAGTTCGGCATTGGACAGTCGGCGTCCTTCTCTCAGTCCCAGGATGTCCCCGTGGAAGAACTTGAACCACGGAGGGTGCCGGGTGCCGTCCCGATCACAGAGCATCGTCGCCTCCCATCCCGAGCGCGGCCATCGCCCGGTCGACGGACGATTCGGCCAGCCAGTACTGCTTGACCCGCGTCGTCTCCCCGTACCGGGTCGGGACTTCGATCCACTCCCGGTCGATCCTGACGCCGTGCTTGCTCTGAAGGAACGAGACCGTCGAGTTGACGGCCGTATTCCCGAGTTCGTCGTCGGCCGACTTCCTGGTGAATCGGCGGCCCTCAATGAAGGCCAGCAGCAGCCGACCCTCATGCGTGTTTCGCGAGATGCGCCCCACCGGGCCATCCGGGTTGCGGGGAGCGGGCCGGGCCTCCATCAGTTGCCCCCCTGCGAGTCACGCTCGGCTTTGCGTTGGTCAATCCAGTCCTCGACTTCCTCGGCCAACCAGCGCGAGGAACGCAGTCCCGTCTTGATCGGTCGAGGGAAGCGGCCGGCCTTGATGTCCGCGTAGATCGAGGTCCGGGAACGCCCCGTCAGGGCGGCGACTTCGCGGAAGGAGAGGAGGGATTTCTTGTCGTTCATCAGGGTCTCCGAAGGCTCGAAGTGAGCCGGTGACCCATACTGTTCGGATGTCCAGTCCTCGCGAAAGCCGGGTTTCGACGGAACGCAAGTCAAGACCGACGAACGGCCTGGAATAGCTCCGTGACCCGTCGGTCGACCTAGGACAACACTCCCGTCACCCCTTCCTGCGCCTCATCGGGACGACCTTCTCGTCCTGTCGCCCGTCCCGGATTCGGTCGAGGTGCGCCTCCCACCGGGTCAGCGCCGCCCGCTTCTGTTGGTCGTAGTCGTGCTTGTCGTAGTGCCGGTCCTGAACGCCACCGAGGCCGTGCGACAGCAGTTGGGCGCGGTCGTCCTTGCTGACGCCGATTCGGGCGAGCATCGTCTCCGCCGTGCGCCGGATGTCCCGGAGGTCGAAGTCCTCGGCCGCCTCTTTCGCCTTGATCATCTCGGATGCGATCTCCGACACATAGACCGACAGCGTCTCGGGGCGCATGGCCGTCTTGCCCCCGTCCGAGGAGAAGACGAACCCGTCGCCGTTCAGGCCGATCAGCTTCGACAGCAGCGGTGCCGTCCTCTCCGTCAGCGGCAGAACATGCTGGCGGGGAGTGCCACGACGTCTTCCCTTCGGGTCTTCCAGCCGCACCGTCATCGCATCGAGGTCGACATCCTTCCCGGTCACCCGCAGCAGTTGGGCTGGCCGCTGACCGCCCAGGAACAAGGACAGTTCCAGCGCAGCCCGGGCAATCGGGGAGGTGACCTTGGCGATCCGGGCCATGTAGGCGCGTAGCTCCGGCTCTTTCAGAGTCCGGTCCAGTGCCCGATTGAACTGGGACATTGCGGCCAGCCCCGCTGCTGGATTGCCGGTCAGCCCGAAGCCCATCAGTGCCGTCGGTGCGCTCGGATCGAACTCCGCATTCAGAGCCGATTGGAAGGCCGCTCGCAGGTACGAACGCAGCTTCACGGCTGCCCGACCTTCCGTTGCCTTGACCACCGCCGCGACGACCGCGTGGAGATCGGCGGTCGTGATGCTGGCGGCCGGACGCTTCACGAGTTCGGGGTACGGCAGGAACACGTAGCGCCGGAAGTTGTTGAGGACATCGCGGCCGGACTGACGCATCCCTGCGGCGGAGGCCCCCTCAGGGGCCGGCGTCCGCTCACCCCTCTTCACCGGGACGTCGATCCGCTCGATCAGGTACTCCGGGACGCCGAGGTACCGCACGTAGGCCCTCAGAAGCTCCCCGAGGTTGAAGTCCCGGGCTTGCCTCGCCGCCGATTCGGCTCGGGCCTCTGCGGCCTTCTGTTGGGCCTCCAAGTGGTCCCGCAGGTCCTTGCTGACATCGCGGTAGATGCGGCGGAGGTCGTCCGCCTTGGTCCGAGCCTGCGCGAGCGTGAGACCGGCCTTGCCCGCCCCGTCATACGGCCCCAAGGGCAGCCGATCCCGATTGCCGTCGGACAGGACATACCGGAGATAGAAGTTGACCGAGACGTCGCCACGTTCGTCCGCCTTGGCCCTCACTTGAAGCTTCGGGACGCCTCGTTGGGATGCGTCATTCGCCCACTCCTCGCCCGTCGTCCGGGCTTGGGCGATCAGCCCTTCAATCGTCCTTGCGGTCAGGGCGGTGACCCGATTCGTTGCTCTCATCCGACACGCTCCAATCTTTCCGGTGCCCACTGGGTGCCCGAAATCGGGCTGGCTCTCGCCGGACGTCATTGAACCATACGGAGAAGCGGACTACGTCAAGTGACTGATCCGTAATGACAAATGGAGTCGGGTTGGCGACGGTCGGGACGAATCGGGACGTCCCTGAACCAAGGGAATGCGGACTCATAATCCGTTGGTGCCGGGTTCGACCCCCGGGGGGCCCACCAGCACCGTCCCCGAGAGAAGTGCCCGCGAAGGGCGCCGGAGATGCCGCGGGCCGCGGACTTGCCGAACGGCATCCCGCGTCGAGGACTCGGAGCGGAACGACCGAGCACCTCGGTCGCGCCGTCGCTCCGGTAGCATTCCCCGCGGATGCTGGCGGGGCGCGCGCCAGGGCCCGGCGAGGAGATCGGAGACATGACCAACCATCGAGGCACCGGGCCGGGGGCGTCGCCGACGCCCGCCGAGCCGCAATCGCAACCGCAACCGCGCTTCGAACCCATCGACCCGTCGGGTCGGCCGGACTTCGCGGCCATCGTCCACGGCATCGACCTGACGCGGCCGCTCCGCGCGGACGAGGTCGACGCGATCCACGCCGCGATCGATCGCTACGCCGTGCTGGTCTTTCGCGACCAGCACCTGGACGACGCGCAGCAGGTGGCGTTCAGTCGACAGCTCGGGCCGCTCGAGCTCGCGACCGGCGACATCGGCGAGGTGAAGGACCGCCGGTTGCCGATGGAGCTGAACGACATCTCGAACCTGGACAAGCACGGCGAGGTCCTGCCGCGGGACGACCGGGCGCGCCTGTTCGGCCTGGGCAATCGCCTGTGGCATTCGGACAGCTCGTTCAAGGCCGTACCGGCGAAGTACTCGCTGCTGTCGGCCCGGCGGATCCCGTCGGCCGGCGGCAACACCGAGTTCGCCGACATGCGCGCCGCCTACGACGCGCTCGACGAGGAGACGCGTCGCGAGATCCATGATCTCGTCTGCCTGCACAGCCAGCTCTATTCGCGCGGCGTCCTCGGCTTCGACGACTTCACGGAAGCCGAGCGCCTCAAGTGGGCGCCGGTGCGCCAGCGACTCGTGCGCCGGCATCCGAACACCGGCCGGTACTCGCTCTACCTGTCCAGCCATGCCGGCTCCATCGAGGGCTGGCCGACGCCCGAGGCGCGCGCGTTCCTGCGCGACCTGAACGAGCACGCCACGCAGCGCCGGTTCGTCTACGAGCACGTCTGGCGGCCCTGGGACCTCGTGATGTGGGACAACCGCGTGACCATGCATCGCGCCCGGCCGTTCCGCTCGACGGAGGTGCGCGACATGCGGCGGACCACGCTGACCAACGCGGTGTCGAGCCTGGAGCAGAGCTGAGGCGCCACGTCGGCGCAGCGCGCATCCGTGACGTGCCCTGGGAGTTCCGGACCGAAGATTCCCGGTAGATGGCTCGGTTCGGGGGCCCGCCAGTGCGCGGCAGGCCCTTGCCTCCGGGGCCCAGCGGATTCCCACAGTGGCGCGGCGTCGCCCGTTGCGGAAACACTCCGTGCACACCGACCGCGCGGCGAGCCCGTCGCGGGGCGAGCCACGTGCGGAGGGGCCCATGTCGATCTGCGGCGCACCCGACATCGAGACGGGCGCTCTCGACCCGCGACGGGCCGTCGGCCGCCCGCCGAGCATCCTGATCGTCCACGACGCCCTGCCGGGGCTGGAGCGCGTCCCGCTCGAGTCGGTCGACCGACGTCGACCCGCGGCGCCGCACTTCGATTGCCGATCGATCGCCGAGGCCGTCGACGCGGCCCGCTGCACCCGCTTCGATCTCGTGCTGCTCGACCCCGGGCTGCCCGACGCCGTCGGCATGCACGGCGTTCGGGCGATGCGCGACGCGCTGCCCGATGCCTGGATCGCGGTGGTGTCGGGCCTGCTCGATCCACGTGCGGCACGCGCGTGCCTGGAGGCGGGCGCGAGCGATGCCGTCGCCGCGACCCGGCTGTCGGTCGACGCGCTCGAGAGGCTGATGGCGCGGTGCGTGCGCCATCGCGGTCGACGCGAGCCAGCGCCGTCGTCGAGGCCGGGCTGACGCGGCGCGCGCCGCGCGCCCACCCGCGCTGCGCCTACCCGCGCGGCACCTTCCCCAGCAGCGCATCCGAGATGATCCGCTGCTGGATCTCCGAGGTCCCCTCGAAGATCTTCGTGAGCCGCGCGTCGCGCCAGTAGCGCTCGACGGCGAAGTGCGTGGTGTAGCCGGCGCCGCCATGGATCTGCAGGCCTTCGCTGGTCACGCGCTCCGACATCTCGCTGGCGAACAGCTTCACCATCGCGGCCTCGGTGTCGCAGCGGATGCCGGTGTCGATCTTCTCGCAGACCGAGTAGAGCAGGCTGCGCGCGGCCTCGATCTCGGTGGCCATCTGCGCGATCTTGAAGCGGATCGCCTGGAAGTGGCCGATCGGCTCGCCGAACTGGCGGCGCTCGCGCGCGTAGGCGATCGAGTCCTCGAGCGCGCCCTGGGCCAGGCCGATCGAGCGCGCCGCGGTGTGGGCGCGTGCGGTCTCGAGCCCGGCGGTGGCCATGTAGAAGCCGCGGCCCTCCTCGCCCACCATCGCCGAATCGGGCACGAAGCAGCGGTCGAACGCGAGCTCCCAGGTGGTCCAGCCGTGGTAGCCGATCTTGGGGATCGGGCTGCCCTGGCAGCCCGGCGGCAGCTCGCCGCGGGGCTTCTCGATCAGGAACGAGGACAGGCCGCGGTGGCGCGCCTTCGGGTCGATCTCGCGCTGCGTGCGCGCGATCACGATGATGAAGTCGGCCTGGTCGGCGAATGTGCACCAGTACTTGTTGCCGGTGATGGCCCAGCCGCCGTCGACGCGCTCGGCCCGGCAGCTGATGTTCGCCACGTCCGAGCCCGCGTTCGGCTCGGACAGCGAGAACGCGCCGAGGAACTCGCCGCGCGCCATCCGCGGCAGGTAGTCCCGCTTCTTCTCCTCGCTCAGGTAGTTCAGCGCGCCGATCAGGTTGTTGCCGCGCGCGATCAGGCTGCCCACGCTCATCCAGCCGCGGGTCAGCTCCTCGGCGACCAGGCAGTACTCGTAGGCACCCAGGCCCAGGCCGCCGTACGCCTCGGGGATCAGGATGCCGAAGTAGCCGAGCTCGGCCATCTCGTCGATCAGCTCGCGGGGGATCGCGCCCTTCTCGGGGTCGAGCCTGTTCGCGAGCGGCAGCACCCGCTTCATCGTGAACTCGCGGGCCGCCTCCTTGATCAGCCGGCGCTCCTCGGACAGTGTCTGCATCGTCTCCTCCAGGGCGGTCGGCGGCGGGGCGATTCGCACCGCGCGCCGGGGTCGAGGGCCCGAATCGTCGCACGAGCGCGGGCCCGAGCCGTCCGTTCGGACCACCGTCCGCGTGCCACGGAACCGACATCCGGACATGCACCCTGCGTTTTCTCCGGGGATTCGCTGGCATTTTGGGCGGAGGGGTCGCAAAATCCCGCGCGCACCGATCGATCCTCGATGTGCACCGAGCGATCCGCTCGCCCCGCAACCTCCAAGGAACCCAGACAAGATGGCAACCAAGACTCCCGCGAAGAAAGCTGCCAAGGCCCCCGCGAAAGCCGCTGCGAAGAAGGCCGCGGCCCCCAAGGCGGCTCCCGCGGCGGCCTCGAAACCGAACGTCGCCCCCGCGGCGGTCAAGCCGATCACCGAGCCGCTGAAGAAGACCGCGCTGGTCGCGAAGGTCGCCGAGGTCGCCAACGTCGACGCGAAGGCCACCAAGGCCGTGCTCGCCGCGCTCGAGGCCGTGATGGTCGCGTCGCTGAGCAAGAAGGGCGCGAAGTCCTTCACGATGCCCGGCATCTTCAAGGCCACCACCGTGGTGAAGCCCGCCACCAAGGCGCGCAAGGGCATCAACCCCTTCACCAAGGAAGAAGTGACGTTCAAGGCGAAGCCGGCCTCGGTCAAGGTGCGCATCCGCGCGCTGGCCAAGGTGAACAAGGCGATCGCCTGACGAAGGCCCCGGGTCCGGACCTCGGTCCGGACCCCGCGCCGAGGCCCGTGCGGACCGCGTGTCCCCGGGCCTCAGGCGCCGAGCGCCTCCAGCACGGGCCGCGCGATCCACGCCCAGGCGCCCACTCCCAGCGCCGCCGTCCAGGCGACAGCCGCCGCCCCGAACACCGCCCCGACCAGCACGGCCAGACCGTCGCGCCGCACGAGGCCGAGGCCGGTCAGCACCATCGACACCGCAGGCAGCACGTTGCCGAGCGGGATGGGCAGGAAGATCAGCGCGCCCATCAGCACGACCTTCGGCGCCAGCCAGCCGCCGCGCCGCACGACCGCCAGCGGCACCAGCCGCGTGCGCATCGCGCGGCCCGCGAACTCGTGGAAGCGGGCGATCAGCCGCAGCACCCGCGCACCCCATCGTGCCGGCATCGTCACCGCCGCGACCCGCGCGGGCAGCACGTCGGCGCGCTCGCCGCGCCACATCGCGAGGCCGAGCATCACCAGCGCCGCGCCCATCACGTTCCCGATGCCGGGGACGGGCAGCACGCAGGGCGTGGCGAGCAGCACGAGCAGCGTGCCCTGCAGCGCGCCGCCGCAGGCGTCGGCGAGCGCCGCCACGGTGACCGGTTCCGGACCCAGGCGATCGGCGGCGTCGCGCAGGCGATGCGGCAGGGTGTCGTGCATGGGCGCGGATGATCGCAGGGTCGCCCCGCCCGACGATGACAGGCCCATGACGGCCGGGGGCTGGCCGGACCGACGTGCGGTCGGCGTCGGCCTCAGGCGCGTCCGGCTCCCGCAGGCGCCGATCTGCGGACGGCCCCGGGCCGCGCGGCAACGACCGCGCGGCGAGCCAGTTCGCTGTCGGCCGGGAACCGCTCGAGCGCGAGGTCCACGAAGGCCCGCACCTTCGGGCTGAGGTAGCGGCTGCTCGGGTAGAGCGCGTGCACCGGCACGCGCTCGAACTGCCAGGCCGGCAGGACCGGCACGAGCCGGCCCGAGGCCAGTCCCTCCTCGGCGACCAGCAGCGGCAGCACGCCGAGGCCGAGGCTGCGCAGCAGCGCGTCGCGCACCGCCAGCGCGTTGTTGACCCGCAGCCGCGCCGGGCCCTCGACGCGCTCGGTCTCGCGGCCGTTCCGGCCGTCGCGGACCATCGTCCACGCGTGAGGCTTGCCGCCGCTGGAGAACATCACCCGTGCATGGTCACGCAGCTGCGCCGGCGTGCGCGGCCGTCCGTGCCGCTCCAGGTAGCGTGGACACGCGAAGAGGCCGTACTCCAGCTCGCCCAGCCGCCGAGCGACCAGTCGCCCGTCCTGCACCGGCCCGACGCGGATCGCGAGGTCGAAGCCCTCGTGCGCGACGTCGAGTACGCGGGAGGTGTACTCCACCTCGGCGTTCACCTGCGGATGCCGCGAGACGAAGGCCTCGACCCAGCGGCCCACCGCGAGCAGCCCGAACTCCACGCCGCAGGTGAGGCGCAGCAGGCCGCGGGGCTCGGCGAGCGAGCTGGCCACCATGCGGGCGGTGTCGTCGACCGCCGCGAGGATGCCGACGGCGCGCTCGTGGACCTCGCGGCCCATCTCGGTCATCGCGACCGAGCGCGTGGTGCGCTCGAGCAGCCGCGCGCCGAGCTCGGTCTCCAGCTGCGCGACCACGCGGCTCACGTGGCTCTTCTGCGTGGACAGCAGTTCGGCGGCGCGGGTGAAGCTCCCCGACTCGACGACCTTGGCGAGGATCCGGAGCTGTTCGAGCGTCATGACTGTTGTTGCCGTTTCTGGTAACGGAGTGTCCTGAATATCAATCTTTATCTGAAATCGGGCAACGACCAGAATCGCTCTCCATCCAGCCCCCGAACCAGGAAGCGCGGTGAGCCACTTCTCCGGCGAGGAGACGGCCCGCGCGGTGGTGGCCGCGCTGGGCGGTTGAGCGATCTTCGAGGGACCGAACCCATGATCCGAGTCCGTTCGCGCGTCGCGGCCTACCTGCCGGCCGACGGCCAGAGCCTCTACCAGCTGTCGATGACCGACCGCGACAGCCGCGTGGGCCGCTGGTGGCGGCAGGCCGATCCGCAGCGCTACACGCCCGCGACGATCGCCGCCGAGGGCATCGTCGAGGTGTTCTGCGCCGACTGTGGCGAGGCCGACCGCCGGCGGCTGGTCGAGCGTCACCGCGCCGAGGCGGTGCCGCCGCTCGGCACGCCGGTACGGCTGAGCGCGGCGCGCTTCGGCTCGGTCCGGCGGGCCTACGTGCACACGACCGAGGACAACGCGGTCTCCTACGCGCTGCAGCGCTCGATGCTCGCGGCCGCGGGGCCCGCAAGTCCGGTGGTGACCCTGCGGACCTCGCACCTGCCGATGCTGACCCGGCCGCGCGAGGTGGCCGACGCGATCGTCGCGGCCGCGCGATGACCCGGTCCGCGATCGTGGTCCCGGGCGTCGGCGGCAGCGGGGACATCGCGTCCGTGCGGCGCGCACCCACTCGTGGAGGACGGTGACATGGACGGCAAGCGGATCGCGATCATCGGCGCCGGGGTCGTCGGCGCCGCCTTGGGCGGCGGCTGGGCCGCGCGCGGGCACGAGTTGGTCTACGCCGCCCGCGACCCGGCGAGCGGGAAGGTCAGGCGCGCGGTCGCGGCCACGCCGGGTGCGCGCGCCGAACCCATCGGCGACGCGGTCGCGGGGTCGGACGTCGCGGTGCTGGCCACGCCGTGGGCGGCCTGCGAGTCGGCGCTCGCCGCGGCGGGCGACTTCGGCGGCCGGCCGCTGCTCGATGCGACGAACCCGCTCACGCCGTCGTTCGGTCTGGCGCTCGGCTTCGACGACTCCGGTGGCGAGCAGGTCCAGCGCTGGGCGCCGACGGCCCGCGTGGTCAAGGTCTTCAACAGCACCGGCTGGGAGAACCTCGCGCGGCCGGGCTATCCGGCCGGACCGGCCGCGATGCTCCTGTGCGGCGACGACGCGGCGGCCCGGGGCACGGCGGGCGCGCTGGCGGCGGATCTCGGCTTAGAGCCGCTCGACCTGGGGCCGCTGCAGGCGGCGCGGCTGCTCGAGCCGTACGCGATGGTCTGGATCCGCCTGGCGCTCGTACAGGGGCTCGG
>JBAXJZ010000074.1:0-11799 GCA_037137595.1 Burkholderiales bacterium
CTGCGCGCGGCCTGCGCGGCGGCGCGGGTGCCGGCGCCGCTGGTGGCGCAGGCGGTGGCGCGCTACGCCGAGCCGCAGCGGCACTACCACGCGAGCTGGCACGTGTTCGACGTCTTCGCGCGCGCGGCGGCGCGCGGCCGGCTGCTCGACCGGGCGCAGGCGCTCGCGCTGCTGTGGCACGACGCGGTCTACGTCGCGGGCGCCGCGGCGGGCGCGAACGAGTCGATGTCGGCGCTGCTGCTGCGGCAGTGCGCGGCGGCGAACGCGGGGCCGGACGCACCCGACGCGCGCGAGCTCGACGCGGCCTGCGCGATGATCGTCGACACCGCCGGCCACCGGCCCTCGGTACCGGGCTCGGAGACGGTGATCGAGCTCGATCTCGCCACGCTCGCCGACCCGTCGCCGCGCTTCGAGGTCTGGACCGAGCTGGTCTGGCTGGAGTACCGGCACCTCTTCGCGGCGGAGGCCGACCCGAAGGCGGCCTTCCTCGCGCGGCGGCTGCGGGTGCTCGCGGCGCTGCGCGACGCGGTGAAGGATGCGGCGATGCCCGAGGGCTTCGTGGCCGCGTTCTCGGCGAACCTCGAGCGGTTCGCGCGGCGGATCGGGGGCTGAGGGCGCGGCGCGGCTCGACCGCGTGTCGTGGCGGATGGCACGACGGGTCTGCGGCGACGTTCAGGCGGCGAGCCGGGCCAGCATGTCGTGCAGCACGACGTCGCGGACGGTGCGCGCCAGTCGCATCTCGGCACCGGCGACCCCGCGGCCCGCCTCGCCCAGGCGCGCATGCCGGGCCGCGAGCTCGGCCATCGCGGCGTCTAGGGCCCCGGGCACTCGGGCCCGCATCGCATCGAGTTCCCTCGCCGCGGTGCGCGCGGGCACGCCGAGTGCATCGGCCGCCGCGAGCATCGCCCCCCGCGTGACATCGGCGAAATGCGTGGCGCCGGGCACGGCGATGGCGAGCGGGACGACGGGCCAGGTCCCGCGTTCCTCGGCGAGCGCGCGGGTCGCATAGGCGCTCGTGGCCAGCAGGTCGTAGGGCGGCGCGAGCCGGATGCCCTCGGCCTGCGCGAAGAACGACAGGTTCTTCAGGTGGCAGTCGTCGTTGCCCACCAGCACGTTGAAGGCGAGCCACCGGTAGAGGCGGATGCGCGTGTCGAGCCGATTCGTGCTGGCCTCGACCAGCGCCGAGAGCGCGGCGAGCGATGCACCCGAGTGCTTGAAGCCGCGGGGCTTGCCGAGCAGCTGGCAGGCGTCGATGACGTGTCGCCTGCGCACGTCCAGTCTCGGCGTGCCGTCTTCGTTCTCGCCTCGACGCGTCACCGCGCGGTCGAACCGCTCGACGAGATAGACCGGCTGCGGCACGTCGCGGACATGGACGGCGGGCGGATCCAGTCCGGCCGCGTGGGCCATGCGCATCGTCAGGAACTCGTTGGCGACCGAGGCGGGGTAGAGGTCGACCTGCGGATGCGCGGGCTTGAGGATGTGCGTGGACGGCGTCGCGCCCATCGGCTCGTAGAGCCGGTCTCCGTCGAGGACGACCAGGGCCTTGTGCTGGGCGCCGGCGAGCGACATCCGCTTCGGCGCGCGCGCGCCGAGCGTCTCGCGCGGCAGCGCCTGGATGCGCGCGCTCAGGATCGCGTCGTCCAGCGGGCGCAGCCGCTGCCCCTCGGGCAACGGCACGTCCGGGGGCAGCAGGGTGAGCGCACCGGCCGATTCCGCGCCGAGATACTCGAGCAGCGCGAACGCGTCCTCGCCGCGGATGCCCGCCTCCCTCGAGACGGCGTCGCGCAGCCGCTCCTCGGGCAGCAGGTTGTCGAAGAACCACTGGACGGGCCGCTGCGTGCCGCCGTCGACGTGCTCGGCCCGCGTGCGCGGCAGCCCCGGCGCGAGGTCGAAGGCCTGCGGTTCGGTGCGCCAGCGCTCGTCGTAGACGAAGCGCCAGATGTCGTCGCCCTCGTGGAGCACGCCCACGGTCATGCCGTCGGCATGGACGACGAGGCGCCTCACCGGCCGCCTTCGGGCGAGTCGTCGGGTCCGCGACGGCGCGTGCGCGGCATGCGGACCGGCCTGTCGCGCAGCGCCTCGAGCGTGCGCGAGGCCTCGTCGGGGATCTCGACGGTGAGCGGGATGCCCAGCTCGTCGAGCAGGCGCAGGACGCGGCCGAACTGGACCGTGGGCTTGCCGCGCTCCACGTCGACCGCGAACTGCTGGCTCACGCCGACGACCGCTGCCAGGTCGTCCTGACGCATGCCCGTGCTCTTGCGCACCGCGCGGATCACGCGCCCGAGGTCTTCCGCGGAACGGATGGCATGCTTCATCGGCCGAAGGATCTCCACGAGCGTGGATATCCT
Organism: Burkholderiales bacterium; assembly: GCA_037137595.1. Taxonomy (GTDB): domain Bacteria; phylum Pseudomonadota; class Gammaproteobacteria; order Burkholderiales; family Burkholderiaceae_E; genus UBA4615. The sequence continues at coordinate 2,349 of JBAXJZ010000074.1, forward strand.
AGCGCGGCAGGCCGGTGTGTCGCCAGAAAATCTCCACGATCGCCACGGTTGACGGATCGAATGGACGCCAGGAGGCTCGAATCTCGTTGATCGACGAGATTTCAGGCCCTGCCCCCGGCAAGGCCGGAGCCGATCAGCGCGCCAGCGGGTTCGGCGTGGGCTCGCCGATCTTCACCAGCTTGTTGCGGTCGGTGTGGTGGAAGGGCTCGGCCAGGCCCTGGATCTGCAGCACCGTGTCTTCGTCGTAGCTCCAGCCGCCCTCCGGGTGGATCGTCACGCGGATGCGGAACTCGGTGGTGCGGAACGCGTGGTCGAGGAACGGCGCGGAGCAGATGCCGAAGGTGTGCAGGCCGCGCGTGGCCACCAGCTCGAACTCGGTGGCGTCGGCGGCGGCCTGGCCCGAGGCCATCGCCACCTGGCCGCGCGGGATGGTCAGCGTGTGGATCACGGTGCCGGTGGCCGGCTCCCAGAGCCAGTAGCCGACCTGGTCGTGGTAGGTCTTGGTCTGGCCGGGCTTCACGATGTGCGTGTGGTAGCGCAGGCCGTAGAGGAGCTGCGGGCCGTTGGTCTGCGGGTCGATCGGCTGCAGCTCCATCCGCTCGACGAAGGCCTGCTTGCGCGGGCCGTCGGCCTTGGGCTTGACGTCCAGGCCGCGGTCGCCGGTGAAGATGCCGGCCATCGCGGTCAGGGGCCCGAGGTTGCGCAGCGTGTGGACGTCGACGTCGGCGGGCTCGGTGTAGATGTCTTGGGGGAAGGTGTCGCTCATGGCGTCAATGATGGCCCGCCAGCGCCCGCGCCCGCAACACCGCATCCGCCCACTCGCGCGGTCGCTCCTGCGGCGGGTTGTGGCCGCAATCGGTCAGGAACACGTGCTCGTGCGGGCCGGTGAACTTCACCGCGCCCTTCGTGGTGTCGGTACGCAGGCCGTCGGCGGTGCCGTCGATCGTGACCGAGGGCACGGGGATCGACGGCTGCTTCGCGAGGCGCGCCTCGATGTGGGCCACCGCCGGATCGCCCGGCACCAGCGCGAAGCGGTGGCGGTACGACTGGATCACCACGTCGACGAAGTCGGGGTTGTCGAAGGCGGGCGCGCTGCGCTCGAAGGTGGCGTCATCGAAGGCCCACTTCGGCGACCACATCCTCCACAGCGTGCGGGCGATGTCGCGGCGGTTGCGCTCGAGGCCGCGGCGGCCGCGCTCGGAATGGAAGTAGTACTGGTACCAGAGCGAAGCCTCCTCGGTCGCGGTGGCCGCGGGCTCCATCGCGCGCGCGATGTCCTGGATGTTGTAGGTGTTCGCGGAGACCAGCGCGGTCACGCGCTCGGGCCACAGCGCCGAGACCACGCAGCAGGCACGGCCGCCCCAGTCGTAGCCGCCCAGCGTGGCGCGCTCGATGCCCAGCGCGTCGAGGAACGCGAGCAGGTCGGCGCCGAGCACGGCCTGCTCGCCCGAGCGCGGGGTGTCGGCCGACAGGAAGCGCGTGGGGCCGAAGCCGCGCAGGTAGGGCACGAGCACGCGCGCGCCCTGCGCGACCAGCAGCGGCGCGGTGGCGTCGTAGGCGTGGACGTCGTAGGGGAAGCCGTGGCCCATCACGCAGGGCCAGCCGTCGTCGGGGCCGTGCTGGAGGTAGGCGACGTCGAGGACGCCGGCGGTGATGCGTCGGAGGGAGGCTGTCATTCTTGTTCTCCGGGTGTGTCGATCCGTCGGCTCGCCTCGGCCTCGGAATGCAGTCGGTGCACGAGCGCGGCGATCTGATCGCGCCTGATCGGATCCACCGGCAGTTCGGGCAGTCGCTCGATGGCGTCGTCGATCAGGACGAGCCCATGCGCGAGCAAGGCACGATTGAACACGCGGTCCTTGAACCTGTTCGCAACGCACTTGCTGAGGAAGAGGTCCAGCACGTCGAGGCAGTAAGCGACCCGTCCGTCCGTTGCGTCGGATTGCAATCGAACGACGCGCGCGCGCCAGCCCACCGGCAGGACGGCAGTTCGCGAGTCGACGCCCTGCGCGTAGTAGCCGTGCGTGTCGTGAAAGCGCGATCCTTCGCCGATGTTGAAGTCGATGAGATCGGCTTTGTGCTCGGCATTGAGGGGGTACAGGTCCGCTTCGGTCGACACGAGACACTCCGGTGGCGGCCGCTCCACCGACCCGAGGACCGACTGGCTGCCCACGACGACGAACTCGTACTCGTCGGTGATCGCCCCGGCCGCTCGGATCAAGTGCTCCAGCTCATGCCGCCGCAAGCGCCTGCCCCCTCAAGGCACGGACCGCGCGGATGACGGACAGTCGGGTCTGCTCGGGCAGCACGGTCGGCAGCGGCGAGGCCTGGCGCAGTTGCTGCCCTTCCTCGTTCCTGGCGAGCGCCGCGTCCCAGTCCTGTGTCTCGATGATTTCCGCCCAACGGCGGAAAAGCGGCTGACTGTTCGGATCGTCTCTCATCGACCAGCGCTCGAGCGTTCGCTTCAGGCGGGAGACGAGCGCGGGCCTTTCAAGCAGCAGGTCCACCGCGGCTTGATGCATCAACAGGCTCTGCAGGTCCTGGGCGGCGTGACGGTCGACCTCGATGCGTGACCCGATGGGGGGCGCGCCATACCCGGCAGCGAGACGGGCGAGGTCTTCGACGAGCTCCAGGGCCGCCATCACTCGCACGTACGTCCCGAACGTGGGCGAGGGATCACCCTTCTCCACACACCAGAGCGTCGTCCGTGAAATGCCGACCTGATCGGCCAATTCGGCCGCCGTCAGGCCGCGGCTCACGCGGGCGGCGCGCAAGCGCTGGCCCAGCTGCACGAGCAGCTCCGATTCGAATCGGGAGGGCAAGGTCGAACGCGCCGGCATGTTCGGTATTCTAAACACGCTTGGAATCCGTGGCCAGCGCCGGAAAGACGAACCGGCCCTCGTGGGGCCGGTTCGGCAGCGGGGCGCGACGTGCGCCCCGGCGGCGGGAATCAGAAGCCCAGCGAGCTCAGCAGGTCGTCGACCTCGGTCTGCGAGGCCACGGCGTCGGAACGGCCGGCCACCACCTGCGGGCCCTCGAGCATCTCCTGGTGACGCACGCGATGGTCCTCCGGCGCGGTGTCGATCAGCAGCTTCAGCAGCTGCGACTCGATCCGCTCGGTGATGCCCTCGATCTTGCGGCACACCTGGCCGGTCAGGTCCTGGAAGTCCTGCGCCATCATGATGTCGCTGTGCAGGCTCGCGGTCTTCTCGGTGCGCTCGATGCTCGCCGACAGATGCGCGCGGGTCGCCTCGAACAGGGCCATGTAGCCCTCCTCCGGACGGCGGCGCTCGTCGAGCATCCGCGACCAGCGGCCGAGCAGCGCCTTCGCGTCGTCGCGGCTCGCGTCCTGCAGCGGCGAGAGCTCGTCGAGGGTGTCGAGCACCTTCTGCGCCGAGCGCTCGCACATCTCGGTCACGTACTTCAGGCGGTTGCGCGCGTCCGGGATCTCGGTCGCCATGTCGGCGAGCGTCACGTCCAGGCGCAGCTCCTGCAGGCTCTCGTGCAGGTCGCGGGTCAGCTTGCCGACGCGGTCGCGCAGCTCGCGCGCGCTGCCGCAGGTGCACGAGCGGCAGACGCCGTCGGTGTCGGCGTTCGGGCAGTTGTCGGGCGGGTTGTGGACGGCGATCGGCACCACGGCGCCGGGCGCGGCGGTATCGACGGGCGCGGCGGCGGGCGCTTCGGCGACGGGCATCTCGGCGGCGGGCGCTTCGGCGACGGCCACGTCGGAGTCCTCGGCGGCGGCGCCGGTGGCGGCGGGCGCGGCAGAGGCCGCGGCGCGCTCCGCCTCCAGGCGGGTCGCTTCGAACAGGGCTTCCAGGTCGTCGTTTTCCATGGCGTCGTCTTCGTGCGGCGTGGTGTCAGGCCTTGACCTGGCCCATGATCTTCGTGACCTTCTCCTCGAGCACCGCCTTGGAGAAGGGCTTCACGATGTAGCCGGAGGCCCGGAGCTGGGCCGCACGCACGATGTCTTCCTTGCGCGCCTCGGCGGTCACCATGAGCACCGGCAGGGACTGCAGGTTCGCGTCCCCTCGGATCGCCTCCAGCAGCTCGAAGCCGTTCATGTTCGGCATGTTGATGTCGGTCACGACGAAGTCGAAGCGACCGTTGCGCAGCTTGTTCAGCGCGACGGAGCCGTCCTCGGCCTCGTCGGCGTCGAGGTGACCCATCTCCTTGAGCAGGCCACGGACGATGCGGCGCATCGTCGAGAAGTCGTCCACGATCAGGAACTTCATGTCTCGGATCCGCAGGCAAGTGGGCGCGACACGGGCCCGGACTTCGGGAGGCCGGGGTCGGGGCGTACGGTAGGCGTGGGCGTCACGGTTCTGTCCATCTCGGCAGGGCGCAGGAGGATCTTGACCGGTGTCCGATCCGGGCGAGGCGCGGCGAAACGGGGGAAAACCGGCGCTGTTCTCGGCATCGACCGCACGGGGCCCGGCGGCGGCCGGCCGTCGGTCGCGGCGCGGCGGCAGGGCCTCCGCCCGTCGGGCGACGGCGGCGATCGACCTCGGGTCGGCGCTCGTCGGGGCCGAGCGGGCGCTGCGGCGCACCGACCGCACGAAGGCGGAACGGCTCGCGATGCGGTGGCACGCGCTGCGCGATCCGCTCGCGCCGATCCGAGCAGCGTGCGTGCGCCGTGCCGAGCCGGCCGCGCTCGGGTATCGTCCCCGCACGCGATGACGCGCCCCCGAGCGCGCCGCGCCCAGGGAGAAGACCCATGAGCGAGCGCCTCGGCGGCGGCGCGGTGCCCGGACCCGGCGTGCCGTTCCAGCCCAGCCCGCGTTACCCCGATCCGGCCGTCCAGGTGATGGACCCGGCGTTCCTGAAGTACCGGCTCTACAGCAGCGTGGTCGAGCAGGTGTTCACCGGCATGCGCTGGGCCGAGGGGCCGGTGTGGCTGCCCGAGGCCCGCGCGGTACTGGTGAGCGACATCCCCAACGACCGGATCCTGCGCTACGACGAGCGCAGCGGCGAGGTCGAGGTGTTCCGCGCGCCGTCGAACCACGCCAACGGCAACACGCTGGACCGCGAGGGCCGGCTGGTGACCTGCGAGCACCTGACGCGGCGGGTGACGCGCACCGAGTTCGACGGCACGATCACCGTGCTGGCCGACGCCTACCGGGGCCGGCCGCTGAACTCGCCGAACGACGTTGTGGTGGCCTCGGACGGCAGCGTCTGGTTCACCGACCCCACCTTCGGCATCAACGGTGAATGGGAGGGCGCGCGCGCGCCCGCCGAGCAGCCGACCACCAACGTCTACCGGTTGCGGCCCGACGGGGTGCTCGAGGCCGTGATCGCCGAGCTGGTGAACCCGAACGGGCTGGCCTTCTCGCCGGACGAGCGCACGCTCTACGTGGTGGAGTGGCGCGGCACGCCGGACCGCTCGATCTGGGCCTACGACGTCCACCGCGACGGCGGCGTCTCGCGGCGGGCCAAGGTGGTGGACGCCTCCGACGGCGGCGCGCTCGACGGCTTCCGCGTCGACGCGGACGGCAACCTCTGGTGCGGCTGGGGCAGCACCGGCGCGCTCGCGGCCGAGGCGGTCGAGCGGCACGGGCGGCGGGTGTATCCGCTGCGCGCCGAGCCCTCGGACCTCGACGGCGTGCGGGTGGTGGCGCCCGACGGCACGCACCTCGCCCACATCGCGCTGCCCGAGCGCTGCGCGAACCTGTGCTTCGGCGGGCCGAAGCGCAATCGGCTGTACATGGCGAGCTGCCGCTCGCTGTATGCGCTGTACGTGGAGACGCGCGGCGCGGTGTGAGCCCGGCGACGGATCGTCACGAACGTGACGATCGCTGGACTGCACCAAACGATGCGATGTGTGGAGACGGTCCGACCCGCGAGCGGCGGCGGACCGGATGGAGAGCCGAGATGACTGATCGCCTGACCCGCCTGCCTGCCCTGCCCCCCGCCCGGCCGCCGACCGTGCGGCTCGCCATCGCCGTCGCCCTCTCGGCCGCGGCCCCCGCGGCGCTCGCCCAGGACGCGAACGCCTGCGCCGCCTTCGCCGCCCCGGCACCCGCCGGCATCACGCTGCAGGCCGAGGCGATCGCGGCCGACGCGGTGCGCCCGCCGGGGATGACGGGCGGCCCGCTGCTCGCCGCGCACTGCCGCGTCACCGGCCGGATGAACGAACGCACCGGCATCGACGGCAAGCCCTACCACACCGGCTTCGAGCTGCGCCTGCCCGCGGCCTGGAACGGCCGGCTGCTCTACCAGGGCGGCGGCGGCAACGACGGCGTGGTGCGGCCCGCGGTGGGCCCGCAGGCCGCACCCGGCTACGCGCTGAACCGCGGCTTCGCGGTGGTGACCACCGACGCCGGCCACCAGGGTCCGACCGCCGACTTCGGCTTCGATCCGCAGGCCCGCGTCGACAACGCCTACGCAGCGCACGACCGCGTGGCGGTCGTCGCGAAGGACCTCGTGCGGCGCTTCTACGGCAAGGCCGCGGACCGCTCGTACTTCATCGGCTGCTCGGGGGGCGGCCGGCAGGGGATGATGTTCACGCAGAAGTTCCCGCAGCACTTCGACGGCGTGATCGCGATGGCGCCGGCGATGCGCGTGTCCAAGGGTGCGACCATCGCCGCGGCCTGGGACACGCAGCGGCTCGCAGCGATCGCGCCGCGCGCCGACGACGGTCGGCCGGTGATCTCGCGTGCGCTGTCCGACGGCGACCTCGGGCTGATCCGCGACCGCATCCTGCAGTCCTGCGACGCGGCCGACGGGCTGGCCGACGGCCTGGTCTCGAATCCGGCGGCCTGCCGCTTCGACATCGGCTCGCTCGCCTGCCCGCGCGAAAAGACCGCGCAGTGCCTCGCGCCCCAGCAGGTCGACGCGCTGCAGCGGATGATCGCCGGCCCGCGCGACTCGGCCGGCCGGGCGCTCTACTTCTCGTGGCCCTGGGATCCGGGCATCGGCCATCCGGCAAACGACTGGCGGATGTGGCGGCTGGGCACCTCGAGCACGGGCGATGCGAACTCGCGCCACGTGTTCCTGATGCAGGACGCGCTGCAGGGCTACTTCGTGACGCCGCCCGACCGCTCGCTGTCGATCTACCGCTTCGACTTCGACCGCGACCCGGCGCGGATGGACGCGCACGAGTGGATGTTCGGCACGGCGGACGACGTGAAGCTCGAGCGCTTCAAGGCGCGCGGCGGGCGGCTGCTGCTCGCCACCGGCCTGGCCGACCCGATCTTCTCGCCGCACGAGACCGTGGACTACTACGAGCGGCTGGCGGCCGAGCACGGCCCGTCGGCGGGCGACTTCGCGCGGCTCTTCCTGATCCCGGGCATGGGCCACTGCGCGGGCGGCGCGGCCACCGACAGCTGGGACGGGCTGGGCGCGCTGGTGGACTGGGTGGAGAACGGCCGCGCGCCCGAGCGGATCGTGGCTGCGGGGACGACGGTGTTCCCGGGTCGCACGCGGCCGCTCTGCCCGTATCCGCAGTACGCGCACTACGACGGGCGTGGGAATCCGGAGGACGCGGCGTCGTTCCAATGTCGGGTGGGGGAGCGGGTCGGGGCGGCGCGGCGGTGAATTCGGCGCGAGGGTCGGAAAACCCCTGAACAGAGTCGTCACGGTCGTGACGACTCCGGTTGCCGAACCGCGTCCTACGCGCCGTCGGACACGATGCCGAAGTGGATGAAGTCGTCAGCGATGTCAGCCCATCGCTCCAGGACGCGTCGATTCGCGACCACTTCGTCGTGGCCATCGGGCTCGCGAGCCAGGTGCAGCAGCAGATAGCCGTTCGGCCCGCCGTCCACGTACACCAGAACACGGCTGCTCGTGCGATAGCGCGCGGCGCGCCGCCTGTTCCACGCCAGGTCCCAACGGACCCGCTCCGCTGCGACCTTGGCCCGGCCCTCCTCCGACAGCACGGCGCCCTCGTCGGGCCAGGCGGCCGGATCCTCGGGCGGCATGTGGACATGTCGAAGCACGGCCCGGTTGCTGCGCCTGGGCGAGTGGTACTCGCCGTCTTTCCCGAAGTAGTAGTCGCGATCTTCCCAGGTCGGCCAGTCGCGCTTCCACTCCGAGAAGGCTTCGATCAGCACCTCCGGATCGGCGCCGACCTCGAGCAGCGCCTCGCGGAATGTTGGCGCCAGAAGCACCCTCGGAGTGATTGACTCGGTCCTTGCCATGTTCGGACGAGCCGACAAAAAGGCCCGCTCCAGGCGGGCCATCGACTCGGGCAGCGAACGGCGCTCAGGGATCTGTCTTGCCGTTCCGAGGAGGCTTGCGCAGGCGCGCTTCGATCGCCGTCACGCCGAAGCGGGCGTCGCCGCTCACGTTGCGCAGGAACGCATCCATCCGGACATTGCGGCCGCGTACGGGCTTCTCCGCCTTGCGGGCGGTGGCTTCATCGACCATTGCGGCGGGATCGCTTCGCTTCATCGTTGCACCTCGACGCCGAGGCTACCGGATGGGCAGGGTGGCGGCAATCGCGACCGTCGGCGTAGTCCGAACGCTCAGCGTCCTGCGAACCCCTTGAACACCATGTCCGGCGCGCTCAGGTTGTGCCGCGACGGCACCACTCGGCCGAAGCGCGCCTCGGTGGCGCGGAAGCCGCCGAAGCCCACGATCGGCGCGCTGCGCATGGCCGGGTCGTCGGCCGGCGTGCGCGCGATCGCGACGTCGGCCTGGTCGGTCCGCACGAACATCGAGCGCAGCGCGGCGAACGGACGGTCCGCGGGCAGCGGCGGGTCGACGGTGATCGCGAGGTCCAGCCGCGCGGACGAGGCCTCGGCCACGGTCAGCGAGCCGCGGCGGCCGTCGGCGAAGTCGAGGTCGAAGCGCATCGACGCGGGGTCGAAGGCGATCCGCGTGAACGCCACCATCGGCCGGCCGCGCTCCTCGATCGGACCGACGAGGAACGAGCTGCCGTAGGCGGTGTCGGGCAGGTTCGACGGCGGCAGCGGCTTGGCGCGCCAGTAGCCGTCGGACGGATAGACCACCAGCATCTCGACGTCGCGCGCCGGACCGCGCCGCACGATCTGCACGAGGTGCAGCCCGACCTCCGTGCGCGGGCCCACGCGGAAGGCCACCTGCTCGGGCCGCCAGAAGGTCTCGAACGCGTGGCCCACCACGCGCAGCGTGGCGTCCTCGTACAGCACCACGGTCCGCGGCGTGAAGCGGAAGACCGGGTCGTTCGACATGTCGCAGTCGGTGAAGTCGGGCGCGGTGCTGTCCTCGACGATGGATGCGACGTAGGGCGGATGCTCGGCGGCGATGCGGAACGACGCGATGCCCTCGCCGCGGATCGGCACGTGGACGTTGTCCTCCTCGGCGCAGCGGGTGGGGTGGCTCGCGTCGATGAACTCGACGGTTCGGGCGGGGCCGGTGGCGATCGCGGACGGAGCCGGAGCCGGGGCCGGGGCCGGGGCCGGGGACGGGGACGCGGCGGAGGCGGAGGCGGCCACGGCGGCCTGGCGGGCCGCACCGGCCGACGGGCCCGACG
>JBAXJZ010000075.1:0-11725 GCA_037137595.1 Burkholderiales bacterium
CCATCCCGTGGGAGGGCGCCGTCCGGCGCGGCGCCGGCGGCCGCGCGGGCCGCCGGGGGCACACGGCGGCCTCGGCCGCCGCCCGCCGGACGCCTCAGGGCAGCAGGTGCGCGACGCCGTCGCGCTCCTCGAGCAGTTCCTTCAGCGTCAGGTCCATGCGCTCGCGGCTGAACGCGTCGACCTCGAGGCCCTGGACGATCTCGTAGGCGCCGTCCTTGCAGACCACCGGGTAGCCGTACATCACGTCGTGCGGGATGCCGTAGGAGCCGTCCGACGGGATGCCCATCGTGGTCCACTCGCCGTTCGTGCCCAGCGCCCAGTCGCGCATGTGGTCGATCGCCGCGTTGGCCGCCGAGGCCGCCGACGAGAGGCCGCGGGCCTCGATGATCGCCGCGCCGCGCTTGCCGACGGTGGGCAGGAAGGTGTCCTTGTTCCAGGCCGCGTCGTTGATCATCGCCTTGACCGACTGGCCGTCGATGGTCGCGAAGCGGTAGTCGGCGTACATCGTGGGCGAGTGGTTGCCCCAGACGCAGAGCTTGCGGATCGCCGCGACCGGCTTGCCGGTCTTGGCCGCGATCTGCGACAGCGCGCGGTTGTGGTCCAGGCGCAGCATCGCGGTGAAGTTCTTCTTCGGCAGGTCCGGCGCCGACTTCATCGCGATGTAGGCGTTGGTGTTGGCCGGGTTGCCGACGACCAGCACGCGCACGTCGCGCGAGGCGACCGCGTTCAGCGCCTTGCCCTGCGCGGTGAAGATCTGTGCGTTCGCGGCGAGCAGGTCCTTGCGCTCCATGCCCGGGCCGCGGGGACGGGCGCCGACCAGCAGCGCGTAGTCCGCGTCCTTGAACGCGGTCATCGGATCGCCGTGGGCGGTCATGCCGGCCAGCAGCGGGAACGCGCAGTCCTCGAGTTCCATCATGACGCCCTTGAGCGCCTTCTGGGCCTTCTCGTCGGGGATTTCCAGCAGCTGCAGGATCACCGGCTGGTCGCGGCCCAGCATGTCGCCGTTGGCGATCCGGAACAGCAGCGAGTAACCGATCTGGCCGGCGGCACCGGTCACGGCGACGCGTTTGGCGGGCTTCGTCATGGTCGTCCTTGGAGGGGGTCGAAATCGAGCGCGAGTGTAGGAGCGCCGCCGGAGGGGTGTCAACCTGGAGAGATAACTTATATAAGACAACTGATGCTGGACAACCGCGGCCGCGCGTGGTCAGATGCCGCGCCATGAGCTCGGTCACCTTCAGCCCGCTCTACCGCCAGATCCGCGACCGGCTGGTGGGCAGCCTGCAGTCGGGCGAGTGGCGGCCCGGCGAGGCCATCCCGAGCGAGATCGACCTCGCCGCCCGCTACGGCGTCAGCCAGGGCACGGTGCGCAAGGCGATCGACGCGCTCGCCGCCGAGCACCTGCTGGTGCGCCGTCAGGGCCGCGGCACCTTCGTCGCGAGCCACCAGGAGCCCCGCGCCCAGATCCGCTTCCTGCGGCTCCGCCCGGACGACGGCGCCGAGCCGGTGCAGCCCCACAGCCGCTTCCTCGAGTGTCGCCGCCTGCGTGCCCCGCAGGAGATCGCCCGCTCGCTCGACCTGAAGGCCGGCGACAGCGTCGTGATGATCCGCCGGCTGCTCGAGTTCGACGGTGCGCCCACGGTGCTCGAGGAGATCTGGCTGCCGGGCTCGACCTTCCGCGGCCTGACGGCCGAGCGCCTGTCCGCCTACAGCGGCCCCTTCTACGCGCTGCTCGAGACCGAGTTCGGCACGCGGATGATCCGCGCGAGCGAGCGTCTGCGGGCGGTGTCCGCGGGCGAGGTCGAGGCGCGCGCGCTCGGGGTCCGGGAGGGTACGCCGCTGCTTCTTGTCGAGCGTGTGTCCTCGACATATGGCGACAAGCCGGTGGAGGTCCGACGCGGCTGGTATCTCACGCGTGAACACCACTATTCCAACGAGCTGAGCTGAGAATTGGTGCGCCGCGAAATTTAGGTCAGAATACCTAGGTTTTGCCCGACCAAGAAGAACGGGGAGGTCGGGGGTGAGGCGGGCATCGCGTGCGTGGAACGCGCGGGCCGCAACCTCCGGCGTGCCCGAGCGTCCACAGACTCCAGAGCACCGTCCGAGGCATCCATGGCCGATCTCGCCGCCAAGAAGGCGCGCCCCCAGTACCGGAACATCCACGTCTCCCAGATCCTGTCGTACCGGCTGCCCCCCGCCGGCATCGTCTCGATCCTGCACCGCGTCAGCGGCGCGCTGCTCTTCCTGCTCGGCATCCCGTTCTGCCTCTACCTGCTCCAGCAGAGCCTCACCAGCGAGCTCAGCTTCGAGACCTACCGCGCCGTGGTCGGCAGCGTGCTCGGGAAACTCGTGCTGCTCGTGATCGGCTGGGCGTTCATCCACCACGCGGTCGCCGGCATCCGCTACCTGCTGCTCGACCGCCACGTCGGCATCCAGAAGGACGCCGCCCGCTCGTCGGCCACCACCGTGCTCGGCATCACCGCCGTGCTGACCGCGATCTACGCCCTCAAGCTGTTCGGAGCCTTCTGAGATGACCACCCGTCGTATCGTCGTCGGCGCGCACTACGGCCTGCGCGACTGGCTCGCGCAGCGGATCACCGCGGTCGTCCTCCTCGCCTACACGCTGCTGCTCGCCGGCGCCACGCTGTTCACCTCCGAGCTGAACTACGGCACCTGGGCCGGCCTGTTCGCGTCGGTCTGGATGAAGGTCGCCACGCTCCTCGCGGTGCTCGCGCTGATCTGGCACGCCTGGGTCGGGGTGCGCGACATCTACATGGACTACATCAAGCCGACCGGGGTTCGGCTGGTGCTGCAGGTCGCCACCGTCGTGGCGCTGATCGGTTACGCCATCTGGGCGGTGATCATTCTCTGGAGAGTCTGAGTTGGCTGAAGTCCTGAATCAACTCGCGAACGGCCTGCCGCGCCGTCGGTTCGACGCGGTCATCGTGGGTGCCGGCGGTGCCGGCATGCGCTGCTCGCTGCAGCTGGCCGAGGCCGGCTACAACGTCGCCGTCCTGTCCAAGGTGTTCCCGACCCGATCGCACACGGTCGCCGCGCAGGGCGGCATCGGCGCGTCGCTCGGCAACATGAGCGAGGACAACTGGTACTGGCACATGTTCGACACCGTCAAGGGCTCCGACTACCTCGGGGACCAGGACGCGATCGAGTACATGTGCAAGATGGCCCCGCAGGTCGTCTACGAGCTCGAGCACTTCGGCATGCCGTTCGACCGGAACGCCGACGGCACGATCTACCAGCGTCCGTTCGGCGGCCACACCGCGAACTTCGGCGAGAAGCCGGTGCAGCGCGCCTGCGCGGCGGCCGACCGCACCGGCCACGCGCTGCTGCACACGCTCTACCAGCGCAACGTCCGCGCGCGCACCCAGTTCTTCGTCGAGTGGATGGCGCTCGACCTGATCCGCGACGCCGACGGCGCCGTGGTCGGCGTGGTCGCGCTCGAGATGGAGACCGGCGAGGTCATGGTCCTCGAGGCCAAGGTGACCGTGCTGGCCACCGGCGGCGCGGGCCGGATCTGGGCCGCGTCCACCAACGCCTTCATCAACACCGGCGACGGCATGGGGATGGCGGCGCGGGCGGGCATCCCGCTCGAGGACATGGAGTTCTGGCAGTTCCACCCGACCGGCGTGGCCGGCGCGGGCGTGCTCATCACCGAGGGCGTGCGCGGCGAGGGCGGCATCCTGCTGAACAAGGACGGCGAGCGCTTCATGGAGCGCTATGCCCCGACGCTCAAGGACCTGGCCCCGCGCGACTTCGTCTCGCGCTCGATGGACCAGGAGATCAAGGAAGGCCGGGGCGCGGGCCCCGACGGCGACTACGTGCTGCTGAAGCTCGATCATCTCGGCGCCGAGAAGATCATGAAGAAGCTGCCGTCGATCCGCGAGATCGCGATCAAGTTCGCCAACGTCGACCCGATCAAGGACCCGATCCCGGTCGTGCCCACCATCCACTACCAGATGGGCGGCATCCCGACGAACTACCACGGGCAGGTCGTCTCGCCGAAGAACGGCAATCCGAACGCTGTCGTCGAAGGGCTGTACGCGATCGGCGAATGCGCCTGCGTGTCGGTGCACGGCGCGAACCGCCTCGGCACCAACTCGCTGCTCGACCTGGTGGTCTTCGGCCGCGCGGCCGGCAACCACATCGTCGACGCGAAGTTCAAGGACCAGGGCTTCCGTTCGCTGCCGGCGCAGGCCGGCGACGCGTCCCTCGCTCGGCTCGCGAAGCTCGACGGCTCGTCGTCGGGCGAGAACACGCAGGACGTCGCCAACGACATCCGCCGCACCATGCAGGCGCACTGCGGCGTGTTCCGCACGTCCGAGCTGCTGTCCGAGGGCGTCACCCGGATCATGGAACTCGCCCAGCGTGCGGATCACATCCACGTGAAGGACAAGTCCAAGGTCTTCAACACGGCGCGTGTCGAGGCCCTGGAACTGGCCAACCTGGTCGAGACCGCGAAGGCGACGATCGTCTCGGCCGAGGCGCGCAAGGAGAGCCGCGGCGCACACGCGCACCGCGACTTCCCCACGCGCGACGACGCCAACTGGATCAAGCACACCCTCTACTACACCGAGGGCAACCGGCTCGAGTACAAGCCGGTGTCGATGAAGCCGCTGACCGTCGAGACCTTCCAGCCGAAGGCCCGGACGTTCTGACGAAGGAAGCACAGAGATGAATGCTGTCGTGAACGCGCCGACCTCGGCGTCGGCCAAGGCCCAGACCCGGACCGTCCGGTTCTCGATCTACCGCTACGATCCGGACAAGGACGCCAAGCCCTACATGCAGGACCTGACGGTCGAGCTGCTGCCGACCGACAAGATGCTGCTCGACGCGCTGATGCGCATCAAGCAGGTCACCGACGACTCGATCGCCTTCCGCCGCTCGTGCCGCGAGGGGGTCTGCGGGTCGGACGCGATGAACATCAACGGCAAGAACGGGCTCGCCTGCATCACCAACCTGCGCGACCTGAAGGAGCCGATCGTCCTCAAGCCGCTGCCGGGCCTGCCGGTCATCCGCGACCTGATCGTGGACATGACCCAGTTCTTCAAGCAGTACCACTCGATCAAGCCGTTCCTGATCAACGACACGCCGCCGCCCGAGAAGGAGCGCCTGCAGTCGCCCGAGGAGCGCAACGAGCTCGACGGCCTGTACGAGTGCATCCTGTGCGCGTGCTGCTCGACCAGCTGCCCGTCGTTCTGGTGGAACCCGGACAAGTTCGTCGGCCCGGCCGGCCTGCTGCAGGCCTACCGCTTCATCGCCGACAGCCGAGACCAGGCGACAAGCAGCCGCCTCGACGACCTCGAGGACCCGTACCGGCTGTTCCGCTGCCACACGATCATGAACTGCGTCGACGTCTGCCCGAAGGGGCTGAACCCGACGCTGGCGATCGGCAAGATCAAGGACCTGATGGTCCGTCGCGCGGTCTGACGGGAGGCGCCGGTCGATGCAGGTCGCGCCCGACGTCGCCGATCACCGCGCCGCCCAGGCGGGCGCGCACCAGGACGATCCCGCGCGTCGCCGGCGTCTGCGCTGGCGCGCGCGTCGGGGCCTGCTCGAGAACGACCTGATCATCACCCGCTTCCTGGACCGCTGGGAGCTCGAGCTGACCGACGCGGACGTCTCCGGGCTGGATCGACTCCTCGATCTGACCGACAATGTCCTGATGGACCTGATCCTGGGCCGCACCGAGCCGGGCGGCGACCTGGACGATCCCGACGCACGCCGGATCCTCGACCGGCTGCGGACCGCCTGACGGCGGTCGGAATCCGTCCGGGCGACCGCCCCGCCATCCCTTTGAAAGACCGTCCACACTCCTTCCGCACGCATCCACAGGGCGACCGATGAACTCCACGCAAAAAGCCACGCTGAGCTTCTCCGACGGCACGCCGTCGGTCGAATTCCCGATCTACTCGGGCACCGTCGGTCCCGACGTCATCGACATCCGCAAGCTGTACGGCCAGACGGGCAAGTTCACCTTCGACCCGGGCTTCATGTCGACGGCGGCGTGCGACTCGAAGATCACCTACATCGACGGCGACAAGGGTGAGCTGCTGTACCGCGGCTACCCGATCGAGCAGCTCGCGCAGAACTGCGACTTCCTCGAGACCTGCTACCTGCTTCTGAACGGCGACCTGCCGAACCGCGCACAGCAGAAGGACTTCGAGTTCCGCGTCACGCGGCACACGATGGTCCACGAGCAGATGACCCGCTTCTTCCAGGGCTTCCGTCGCGACGCGCACCCGATGGCGGTGCTGGTGGGCTGCGTGGGCGCGCTGTCGGCCTTCTATCACGACTCGCTCGACATCAACGATCCCGAGCACCGCCGGATCTCCGCGATCCGCCTGATCGCGAAGATGCCGACGCTGGTCGCGATGGCCTACAAGTACTCGGCCGGCCAGCCGTTCATGTACCCGCGCAACGAGCTGTCCTACTCGGCGAACTTCATGCGGATGATGTTCGGCACGCCGTGCGAGGACTACATCGTCAACGACGTGCTGGTCCGGGCGCTCGACCGCATCCTGATCCTGCACGCCGACCACGAGCAGAACGCCTCGACCTCGACCGTGCGGCTGGCGGGCTCGTCGGGCGCGAACCCGTTCGCATGCATCGCGGCCGGCATCGCCACGCTGTGGGGGCCTGCCCACGGCGGCGCGAACGAGGCCTGCCTGCAGATGCTCGACGAGATCCAGAAGCAGGGCGGCGTCGAGAAGATCGGCGAGTTCATCGCCAAGGTGAAGGACAAGAACTCGGGCGTGAAGCTGATGGGCTTCGGCCACCGGGTCTACAAGAACTACGATCCGCGCGCCAAGCTGATGCGCGAGACCTGCTACGAGGTCCTCGGCGAACTCGGCCTGCAGAACGACCCGCTGTTCGCGCTGTCGATGAAGCTCGAGCAGATCGCGCTGGAGGACGACTACTTCGTCAGCCGCAAGCTCTACCCGAACGTCGACTTCTATTCGGGCATCGTGCAGAAGGCGCTCGGCATCCCGACCTCGATGTTCACCTGCATCTTCGCGCTGGCCCGCACGGTGGGCTGGATCGCGCAGTGGTCCGAGATGATCTCGGATCCGGACCAGAAGATCGGCCGGCCGCGTCAGCTCTTCGTCGGCGCGACCCGCCGCGACGTCAAGCCGATCGATCAGCGCTGATCCCGGACCGATCGCGGCCCGCGCCGCGGACGGATCGAAGAGCCGGCCCGAGAGGCCGGCTCTTCGTTTCGGGCGCCTGGTCCCGCGTGGCGCTCAGCGTGTCGCGGCGGGCAGCCAGACCTCGGCCTCGGTGCCGACACCCGTGGTGCTGCGCAGTTCGATCCAGCCGCGCTGCGCCTCGACGAGTTCGCGGGCCGTCGCGAGCCCGAGACCGGCGCCGGCGCCCGGCAGCGCACCCAGGCCGAAGGGCTCGAAGGCCCGCTGCAGCTGGGCCCGCGTGAGGCCGCGGCCGCGGTCGGCCACCGTCACCACCACGTGCGCGCGCTGCGGCCCGCCGGGCAGGCCGTCGGCGGGTTCGCAGTGCTCGATCCGCGTGCGCAGCGCGATCGGGGCGCCCGGATCGGCATGACGGCAGGCGTTGTCGACGAGGCGCAGCAGCGCGGCGCGGACCGCATCCGCGTCGGCCGCGATCCGCTCGTCGGCGTCGTGCAGCACGAGCCGGCAACGGCGGCGCGCGTCCGGGTCGTCGACGGCGCGGCAGACCGCGTCGAGCAGCGGACCGAGGGCCACCGTGTCGGTGTGATCGGTTGTGTCGCCGTCGCGGCTCGTCAGGCCGCGCGGCGTGTCCAGCGGGCGCAGCGCCACCACGCCGGCCGCGTCGCGCGCGCCCGCGTCGCGTACGCGCAGGACGGTCGCCGCGACCAGGAAGCGATCGCCGTCGGCGGCGTGCGCCTCGGCGAGCAGGCGGTGGACGCGGCTCGGGCTGCCGGCGGCCTCGTCGAGCCAGCGGCCGAAGCGCGGCGCCGCGAGCAGCGGCACGAATCGCGCGACGGACAGCCCCACGACCGCGCGCGGCTCGACGGCGAAGACCCGCGCGAACGCCGGGTTCGCGACCCGCACGCGGCCGTCTCGATCGACCGCCACCAGCGGCTCGCCCGCGTGCTCGGCCCAGTCGAGCAGCGCCGCGCGGGTCGCGGCGGGGGCGCGCTTCCACGCGGCCTCGGTCACACCGTCGCCGCGATGCGACGCCGTGCGCGTCCGGCTGCGTCTCGCCCTGTCGATCGTCGCTGTCGGCACCGTCGGTCCTCCGGGTCTGTCCGTGCATCGGCCGAGAAGGCCGGTTACCGGGGTTATCGGGCGCATCGGCGGCGGCTTGAGCCCGCCGAACGCGCGAGAAGCGGGAGCGCGCCGGCCTGTTTCGTAAGATCGGCGAAAGGGGCGCCGTGCTAACATCGACCCGTTCTGTCAGGGCCCTACCGATCAAGCGGCGTCCGGGCAGGAGCGTCCGCGACACCGGTCGGAGCCGGCGAGCGGATGGGGGAGGAGACGACGCGCAGCCGCTCCTTTCCCGCACTTTCGACGAGAAACTCGTCATGGGAGGTGAAGCGCGATGATGAAGGCATTCAACTCGAACTCGTACCTGTTCGGCGGCAACGCGCCGTACGTGGAAGAACTGTACGAGTCCTACCTGAACAACCCCGGCTCGGTCCCCGAGCAATGGCGGCACTACTTCGACACCATGCAGATGGTGCCGGCCGCCGACGGCAACGCACAGACCCCCGACGTCGCGCACGCCCCGATCGTGCAGTCCTTCGCCGAGCGCGCGAAGGAGGGCACGCTGCAGCCGCGCGTGATGGGCGGCGACGCAGCCACCGCGCGGCGCCAGGTGTTCGTCCAGCAGCTCGTCGCGGCCTACCGCTTCCTCGGTTCGCGCTGGGCCGACCTCGATCCGCTCAAGCGCCAGGAGCGCCCGCAGATCCCCGAGCTCGAGACCGCGTTCTACGACTTCACCGAAGGCGACCACGCGAACATCTACTCGGCGGCAAACACCTACTTCGGCTTCGAGAGCGCGCCGCTGCGCGACATCGTCCGCGCGCTGCGCGAGACCTACTGCGGCACGGTCGGCGCCGAGTTCATGTACATCAGCGATCCCGCGCAGAAGCGCTGGATCCAGGAGCGGCTCGAGAGTTCCCGCGGCAAGCCGAAGTATTCGGCCGAGAAGAAGCGCCGCATCCTCGAGAAGCTCACCGCGGCCGAAGGCCTCGAGAAGTTCCTGCACACCAAGTACGTCGGCCAGAAGCGCTTCTCGCTCGAGGGTGGCGAGAGCTTCATCGCGTCGATGGACGAGGTCGTCCAGCACGGCGGCGCGCAGGGCATCCAGGAGTTCGTGATCGGCATGGCCCACCGCGGCCGCCTGAACGTGCTGGTGAACACGCTGGGCAAGATGCCCAAGGACCTGTTCGCCGAGTTCGAGGGCCAGCACGCGGACGACCTGCCCTCGGGCGACGTGAAGTACCACCAGGGCTTCTCGTCGGACGTCTCCACCCCCGGCGGCCCGGTCCACCTGTCGCTCGCCTTCAACCCCTCGCACCTGGAGATCGTGAACCCGGTCGTCGAGGGCTCGGCGCGCGCCCGCCAGGACCGCCGCGGCGACCAGGACGGCTCGCAGGTCCTGCCGGTGCTGGTGCACGGCGACGCGGCCTTCGCCGGCCAGGGCGTGGTGATGGAGACGCTGAACCTCGCGCTCACCCGCGGCTACGGCACGGGCGGGACGGTCCACATCGTCATCAACAACCAGATCGGCTTCACCACGTCGGACCCGCGCGACTCGCGCTCGACGATCTACTGCTCCGACGTCGTCAAGATGATCGAGGCGCCGGTCTTCCACGTGAACGGCGACGATCCCGAGGCCGTGGTCTACGTCACGCAGCTGGCGATGGACTTCCGCAAGCAGTTCGGCAAGGACGTCGTCGTCGACATCGTCTGCTTCCGCAAGCTGGGCCACAACGAGCAGGACACGCCGGCGCTGACCCAGCCGCTGATGTACAAGACGATCGCCAAGCACCCGGGCACCCGCAAGCTGTACGCCGACCGCCTGGAGGCGCAGGGCGTGCTGAAGGCGGGCGAGGGCGACGCGATGGTCAAGGGCTTCCGCGACGCGATGGACGCGGGCCGCCACACGCAGGACCCGGTGATCTCGAACTTCAAGAGCAAGTTCGCGGTCGACTGGATGCCGTTCCTCGGCCGCAAGTGGACCGACACGGCCGATACCGCGGTGCCGATCGCCGAGCTGCGTCGCATTGCCGAGAAGATCACCACCGTCCCGTCGACGCTGAAGCTGCACCCTCTGGTCGAGAAGGTCATCGCCGATCGCCGCGCGATGGGCCACGGCGACCTGCCGCTCGACTGGGGCATGGGCGAGCACATGGCCTTCGCCACGCTGCTGGCCTCGGGCTACGCGGTGCGCCTGTCGGGCCAGGACGCCGGCCGCGGCACGTTCACCCACCGCCACTCGGTGCTGCACGACCAGAACCGCGAGCGCTGGGATTCGGGCTACTACATCCCGCTCGAGCGCGTCGGCGACAACCAGGGCCGGTTCACCGTCATCGACTCGGTGCTGTCCGAGGAAGCGGTGCTCGCGTTCGAATACGGCTATGCCACCGCCGAGCCGAACGCGCTGGTGATCTGGGAGGCGCAGTTCGGCGACTTCGTCAACGGCGCGCAGGTGGTCATCGACCAGTTCATCTCGTCGGGCGAGACCAAGTGGGGCCGCGCCTGCGGCCTCACGATGATGTTGCCGCACGGCTACGAGGGACAGGGTCCCGAGCACTCGTCGGCGCGCCTCGAGCGCTTCCTGCAGATGTGCGCCGAGCACAACATGCAGGTCGTGCAGCCGACCACCCCCGCACAGATCTTCCATCTGCTGCGCCGGCAGATGATCCGCACCTTCCGCAAGCCGCTGGTCATCATGACCCCGAAGTCGCTGCTGAGGAACAAGGAGGCGGTGTCGCCTCTGAGCGATCTGGCGCGCGGCGCCTTCCAGACGGTCCTGGGCGAGACCGACGCGTCGATCGACCCGAAGGCCGTGAAGAAGGTCGTGCTGAGCACCGGCAAGGTCTACTACGACCTGCTGGTCGCGCGTCGCGAGCGCGAGCTCAAGGACGTCGCGCTGCTGCGCGTCGAGCAGCTCTATCCGTTCCCGCACAAGGCGCTCGAGGCTGAGCTGAAGAAGTACCCGGGCGTCACGCAGGTCGTCTGGTGCCAGGACGAGCCGCAGAACCAGGGGGCCTGGTTCTTCGTCCAGCACCACATCCAGGACGCGCTGAAGGAGGGCCAGCGGCTCTCCTACGCGGGCCGTCCCGCGTCGGCCTCGCCGGCGGTCGGCTACTACGACAAGCACTACGCCCAGCAGAAGGACCTGCTCACCGCGGCCCTGGGCGACGCCCCGAAATCGAAATCCAAGAAAGCGTCGTAAGCACTCATCATGGCTCTCATCGAAGTCAAGGTCCCGCAGCTGTCGGAATCGGTTGCGGAAGCCACGCTGCTGCAGTGGCACAAGAAGGCGGGTGAGGCGGTCGAGCGCGACCAGAACCTCATCGACATCGAGACCGACAAGGTCGTCCTCGAACTGCCCGCGCCGGACTCCGGCGTGATCGCCCAGATCCTCAAGGGCGACGGCGCCACGGTGGTCTCCGGCGAGGTCATCGCCATCATCGACACCGAGGCGAAGGCCGGTGCGGCGGCCGCGCCCGCCGCGGCGCCCGCGCCGGCGCCGGCCCCCG
>JBAXJZ010000076.1:0-11651 GCA_037137595.1 Burkholderiales bacterium
GCGACCCCCGGCGTGACAGGCCGGTATTCTAACCGACTGAACTACCACTCCTGAGTGCTGCACTTCGTCGTTGGTGGGTGCTGAGAGGCTCGAACTCCCGACCTACGCCTTGTAAGGGCGCCGCTCTACCAGCTGAGCTAAGCACCCCGCTGCAGCGCTCGACGAAGACCGCGATCTTAGCACCATCCTCGCGCGTCGTGCAAATCCCCCGCGGTCACCGATCCACGGCGTCGCACGCCGTCGATCGGGTGACGCCGCGGGTGCGGACTCAGTGCTTGACCACCTCGTCCGGTCCGGTCGCGGCGGCCGCGGGCTTGGCGGCCGGCGCGGCCACCTCGGTGGCGGCGACGACCGCCTCCTCCTCGGGGATCGGCGCCGGCATCCGCTCGAGCGCGACCTCGAGGACCCGGTCGATCCACTTGACCGGCACGATCTCGAGCTTGTTCTTCACGTTGTCCGGGATGTCCGCGAGGTCCTTCACGTTCTCCTCGGGGATCAGCACCGTCTTGATCCCGCCGCGGTGCGCCGCCAGCAGCTTCTCCTTCAGGCCGCCGATGGGGAGCACCTCGCCGCGCAGCGTGATCTCGCCGGTCATCGCGACATCGGCGCGCACCGGGATGTCGGTCAGCACCGACACCAGCGCGGTCGTCATCGCGATGCCCGCGGACGGACCGTCCTTGGGCGTCGCGCCCTCGGGCACGTGGATGTGGATGTCCTGCTTCTCGTGGAAGCCGGGCTTGATCCCGAGCCGCGCCTGACGGCGGCGGACGACGGTCATCGCGGCCTTGATGGACTCCTGCATCACGTCGCCGAGCTTGCCGGTGAACGTGGTCTTGCCCTTGCCCGGCACGGCCACGGCCTCGATCGTCAGCAGCTCGCCGCCGACCTCGGTCCACGCCAGCCCGGTCACCTGGCCGACCTGGTTCTCCTTCTCCGCGATGCCGTACGAGAAGCGCCGGACGCCCAGGAACTTGTCGAGGTTCTTCGGCGTGACCTGCAGCTTCTTCTCGTCCTTCTTCAGCAGCAGCGTCTTGACGACCTTGCGGCAGATCTTCGACAGCTCACGCTCGAGCGAACGCACGCCCGCCTCGCGGGTGTAGTAGCGGACGATGTCGCGGACCGCGGCCTCGGACACGAGCAGTTCGCCGGCCTTCAGCCCGTTGTTCTTCTGCTGCTTCGGCAGCAGGTAGCGCTGGGCGATGTTGACCTTCTCGTCCTCGGTGTAGCCCGACAGCCGGATCACCTCCATCCGGTCCAGCAGCGCCGGCGGAATGTTCAGCGAGTTGGCCGTGGCCACGAACATCACGTCGGACAGGTCGTAGTCGACCTCGACGTAGTGGTCGACGAAGGTGTGGTTCTGCTCGGGGTCGAGCACCTCCAGCAGCGCCGACGACGGGTCGCCGCGGAAGTCCATGCCCATCTTGTCGACCTCGTCGAGCAGGAAGAGCGGGTTCCGCACGCCGACCTTGGTCAGGCTTTGCAGGATCTTGCCCGGCATCGAGCCGATGTAGGTCCGGCGGTGGCCGCGGATCTCGGCCTCGTCCCGAACGCCGCCGAGCGCCATGCGCACGAACTTGCGGTTCGTCGCACGGGCGATCGACTGGCCGAGCGAGGTCTTGCCGACGCCCGGGGGGCCGACCAGGCACAGGATCGGCGCCTTGACCTTCTCGACGCGCTGCTGGACCGCGAGGTACTCGAGGATCCGCTCCTTGACCTTGTCGAGGCCGTAGTGGTCCTCGTCGAGCACCTTCTCGGCGTTCGTCAGGTCGTTGTTGATCTTGCTCTTCTTCTTCCAGGGCAGACCGACGAGCACGTCGATGTAGTTGCGCACGACGGTGGCCTCGGCCGACATCGGCGACATCAGCTTGAGCTTCTTGAGCTCCGCCTCGGCCTTCTTGCGCGCCTCGGCAGGCATCCGCGCGGACTTGATCTTCTTCTCGATCTCCTCCATGTCGGCGCCGTCCTCGCCCTCGCCGAGTTCCTTCTGGATCGCCTTGACCTGCTCGTTGAGGTAGTACTCGCGCTGCGATTTCTCCATCTGCCGCTTCACGCGGCCGCGGATGCGCTTCTCGACCTGGAGGATGTCGAGCTCGGTCTCGATCTGGGCCAGCAGCTTCTCCAGCCGCTCACCGACCGACAGCGTCTCGAGGATGTGCTGCTTCTGCTCGATCTTGATCGGCAGGTGCGCGGCGATGGTGTCGGCCAGCCGACCCGCGTCGTCGATCCCGTTCAGCGACGTGAGGATCTCGGGCGGGATCTTCTTGTTGAGCTTCACGTAGGAATCGAACTGCGCGAGGATCGCGCGCCGCAGCGCCTCGACCTCGGCGCCCGGGTCGTCGCCGTCGGCGATCGGGCTCAGTTCGCAGGTGAAGTGCGCGCCGCTGTCGTCGATCGACGAGATGCGCGCGCGCTGCGAGCCCTCGATCAGCACCTTCACCGTGCCGTCGGGGAGCTTGAGCATCTGGAGGATGTTCGAGACGCAGCCGATCTCGTAGATGTCGGCGGCGACCGGGTCGTCCTTCGACGCGTTCTTCTGCGCCACCAGCATGATGCTCTTGCCGACTTCCATCGCGGCTTCGAGGGCCTTGATGGACTTCGGACGGCCCACGAACAGCGGGATCACCATGTGCGGGAACACCACCACGTCCCGCAGGGGGAGCAGCGGCAGCGTCTGGGAGGCGGGAGTCTGGTCGGACATTCAGAGTTCCTCTGGGAGGCTTCGTGGTCGGCATCTTGGGCCGACCCGCTTCGTTTCAAGCATACGCCCAATCAAAGAGGGCGCGCTCGCCGTCCACGGGACCGCAGTGGCCGATCGGCCGGCGACGGAACCCGACCCGATCCTGCAATGGAAGGACGGTCGGCGATATCGGGAAAAGCCCGCAACCGCGGCGGCGGGACGGTCAGCGCACGGGGACGGACGGACGCGCGGGCGCGCCGGGCGCGCCCCTCCGGACGACGGGTGGCCAGGCAGCGAAACGGACGGGAGCGGGTCCGGCGGGCGCCGGACCCGGGCGGTCACTTGGAGCCGGCGACCTTCGGTGCGTCGGCGTAGATGACGAGCGGCTTGCCTTCGCCGTCGATGGCGTTCTCGTCGACGACGACCTTCTGCACGTTCTGCATGCTCGGCAGCTCGTACATGATGTCGAGCAGCACATGCTCGAGGATCGAGCGCAGGCCGCGCGCGCCGGTCTTGCGCTTGAGCGCCTTGCGGGCAATGGCCTGCAGCGCGGCCGGCCGCACCTCGAGCTCGGCGCCTTCCATCGAGAACAGCCGCTGGTACTGCTTGACCAGCGCGTTCTTCGGCTCGATCAGGATCTCGACCAGCGCCGCGTCGTTCAGCTCGTCGAGCGTGGCGACCACCGGCAGCCGGCCGACCAGCTCCGGGATCAGGCCGAACTTGATCAGGTCCTCGGGCTCGGCGTCACGGAGCACGTCACCCACCTTGCGGTCGCTCTCGCTGCGGACCTCGGCGCCGAAGCCGATGCCGCTGCGCTCGGAGCGGTTGCGGATGACCTTCTCGAGGCCGTCGAACGCGCCGCCGCAGATGAACAGGATGTTCGTGGTGTCGATCTGCACGAAGTCCTGGTTCGGGTGCTTGCGGCCGCCCTGCGGCGGCACCGAGGCCACCGTGCCCTCGATCAGCTTGAGCAGCGCCTGCTGGACGCCCTCGCCCGACACGTCCCGCGTGATGCTGGGGTTGTCGGACTTGCGGCTGATCTTGTCGATCTCGTCGATGTAGACGATGCCGTTCTGGGCCTTCTCGACCTCGTAATTGCAGTTCTGCAGCAGCTTCTGGATGATGTTCTCGACGTCCTCGCCGACGTAGCCCGCCTCGGTCAGCGTGGTGGCGTCGGCGATCACGAAGGGAACGTTCAGCAGCCGGGCGAGCGTCTGCGCCAGCAGCGTCTTGCCGCTGCCGGTCGGGCCGACGAGGAGGATGTTGCTCTTGGCGAGCTCGACATCGTCCTTCTTGCCCTTGTGGCGCAGCCGCTTGTAGTGGTTGTAGACCGCGACCGAGAGGATCTTCTTCGCGTTGTCCTGACCGATCACGTACTGGTCGAGGATCGCGGCGATCTCGTGGGGCGTCGGCAGCCCGGACTTGACCGCGGCCTGGGTGTCGGCCTGGGTCTCGTCACGGATGATGTCGTTGCAGAGCTCGATGCACTCGTCGCAGATGAAGACCGAGGGGCCGGCGATCAGCTTGCGGACTTCGTGCTGGCTCTTTCCGCAGAACGAGCAGTACAGCAGCTTCTCGCTCGAACCCTTCTTCTCTGACATGCTCACTCCGACGGGAGACCGATCGGGCCGCGGCGCGCGGCCCGAGGGCCGGGCATCACGCCGCCGGCGTGGCTTCGGTGCGACTCACCAGCGTCCGGTCGATCAGTCCGTAGCTTACCGCATCTTCCGCGGACATGAAGTTGTCCCGGTCCGTGTCCCGCGCGATGCGCTCGATCGGCTGGCCGGTGGCCTCCGACAGCAGCTTGTTCAGCCGCTCGCGCAGGTACAGGATCTCCTTGGCCTGGATCTCGATGTCCGACGCCTGGCCCTGCGCGCCGCCCGAAGGCTGGTGGATCATGATCCGCGAGTTCGGCAGCGCGTAGCGCTTGCCCTTGGCGCCGGCAGCGAGCAGGAACGCGCCCATGCTCGCCGCGATGCCCATGCACAGCGTGGACACGTCGGGCTTGATGAACTTCATCGTGTCGAACATCGCCAGGCCCGCGGACACCGAGCCGCCGGGCGAGTTGATGTACAGGCTGATGTCCTTGTCCGGGTTCTCGGACTCGAGGAACAGCAGCTGGGCCACGACCAGGTTCGAGATCTGGTCCATCACCGGACCGACCAGGAAGATCACCCGCTCGCGCAGCAGGCGCGAGTAGATGTCGTAGGCGCGCTCGCCGCGGCCGCTCTGCTCGATCACGATCGGCACCATGCCCAGGCCCTGCGGCTCCTGGCGTTGGGCCAGATGGGCATTGACCAGGTCCTCGATGAGGCTGTTTCGGGTCATCGTCGTCCTCGCGGAAGGGAGATCGTCTCGGTCTGGATCGGGAAGCTCAGGCGGTCGCCATCAGCTCGTCGAAGGGCACGGCCGTGTCCGTCACCCGTGCCTTGGACAGCACCCAGTCGACGACGTTCTGCTCGACGACCAGGGCCTCGACCTCGGCCAGGCGCTCGCGATCGCTGAAGTACCAGCGGATCACCTCGCCCGGGTTCTCGTACGACTGCGCGAATTCCTCGATCTGCTTGCGGAGCTGGTCGGGCTTGGCCTGCAGGCCTTGCGTCTTGACGATCTCGCCGACGATCAGGCCCAGGCGCACGCGCTTGGCGGCCGACTCGGCGAACGCCTCGGCAGGGATCGGCATGTCCTTGATGTCCATGCCGCGCTGCTTGAAGTCCTCGCGGGCGCGCTCGGCGAGCTGCTCGGACTCGCCCTGCACCAGCGCCTTGGGCAGCTCGATGTCGGCGAGCTTGGGCAGCGCCTCCATCACCGCGGTCTTCACGCGGCCGCGCAGGCGCTGGGCGACCTCGCGCTCGAGGTTGCGGCGCACGTCGGCGCGCAGGGTCTCGACGCTGCCGTCGGCCACGCCGAGCTGCTTGGCGAACTCGGCGTCGAGCTCGGGCATCGACGGGGCCTCGACCTTCTTCACCGTCACCTCGAACTGCGCCGTCTTGCCCGCGAGTTCCTTGGCCGAGTAGTCCTCGGGGAAGGCGACCGGGAAGGTCTTCTTGTCGCCGGCCGACGCGCCGCGCACGCCGGTCTCGAAGTCGGCGAGCATGCGGCCCTCGCCGAGCGTGAACGGGAAATCGGTGGCGGTGCCGCCCTGGAACGCGACGCCGTCGAGCGTGCCGACGAAGTCGATGGTCACGCGGTCGCCGTCGGCCGCGGCGCGCTGCGCCTCGGTGAAGGTGGTGCGCTGCTTGCGCAGGATGTCGACGGTCTTGTCGACCTCGGCCTCGCCGACCTCGCAGCTGGCGCGCTCGAGTTCGAGCGAGGACGCGTCGGCCAGCGAGATCTCGGGATAGACCTCGAAGGTGGCGGTGAAGCCGGCGACGCCGTCGGCAGCCTCCTGGCGGGGCTCGATGCGCGGCTGGCCGGCGATCCGCAGGCCGTGCTCGGTGACCGCGTCGGAGAAGGCCTTCGAGACCGCGTCGCCCAGCACCTCGGCCTGCACCTGCGCGCCATAGGACTGCTGGATCATCTTGATCGGGACCTTGCCGGGCCGGAAGCCGGGCATGCGGACCGTGCGCGCCATCTCGCGCAGCTTGCGATCGACCTGCGCGCCGATCTCGGCCATCGGGACCGACAGGCTCAGGCGACGCTCGAGCGCGCCGGTCGATTCGAGTTGAGTGGCCATGTTCTAGTGTCGTCCAGTGTCTGTGTTCGGATCCGGGGATTCGGGATGGGGGCGGCTCGGGGTCGCGGGCCCGGCAGCGGGAAGCCTCTGGTGCGGCCGGGGAGACTCGAACTCCCACACCCTTCGGCGCCAGGACCTAAACCTGGTGCGTCTACCGATTCCGCCACGGCCGCGACGGGCCTCCCGGGGCCGCGTGCGCCCCGGGTCGGCATTGTAGACGAACGGACGGACCGCCCTCCGGCGAGGGGGGATCGCGCCTCAGGCGGGCACGCCGCCCGTCGGCCGCGCGGTCGCGCCCGTCGCCGCGGCCGCCTGGCCGGCCGCCGTCGGACGCAGGCGGTACCAGGTGACGTAGAGCGCCGGCACGAACAGCACCGTCATGGCGGTCGCGACGATCAGTCCGCCCATGATCGCGTAGGCCATCGGTCCCCAGAGCACGTCGCGCGACAGCGGCACCATCGCGAAGATCGCCGCCGCCGCGGTCAGCAGGATCGGCCGGAACCGCCGCACCGCGGCCTCGCGGACCGCCTCCCAGGGGTCGATGCCGGCCGCGCGGTCCTGGCGGATCTGGTCGACCAGGATCACGGTGTTGCGCATGATCATGCCGCCCAGCGCGATCGTGCCCAGCATCGCGACGAAACCGAAGGGGCGGCCCGAGAGCAGCAGCGCGGCGGCCACCCCCACGATGCCCAGCGGCGCGGTCACCAGGACCATGAAGGTCAGCGAGAAGCGCTGCAGCTGGATCATCAGCAGCGCCACGACCAGCGCGAGCATCATCGGCATGCCGGCGTTGATCGACGCCTGCGCCTTGACGTTCTCCTCGTACGGGCCGCCGGCCTCGATCCGGTAGCCCGGGGGCAGCTTCGCGCGGATCGCGTCCAGCTTCGGCGAGATCGCCATCGTCACGTCGGGCGCCTGCACGCCCTCGATGATGTCCGAGCGCACCGTGAGGTTCGGCTCGCGCGAGCGGCGCCAGAGGATGGGCTCCTCCATCACCTCGGTGATCGTCGCCACCTGCGACAGCGACACGGCCTTGCCGTTGGCGGTCTGCAGCTGCAGGTTCGCGAGGTTCGACAGGCTGGCGCGCTCCGCCTCGGGGGCGCGCATCACCACCTCGATCAGCTTGTCGCGCTCGCGGAAGGTGCCGATGGTCGCGCCCGAGACGGCGCCGCCCACGGCGCGTGCGACCTGCGCGCTCGACAGCCCGATGACCCGCGCCTTGTCCTGGTCGATGTCGATCCGCACGGCCGGCGCGCGTTCGCCCCAGTCGGCATGCACGTCGAGCGTGTTCGGATCGTCGCGGATCACCGCGGCCACCTCCTCGCCGATCGCCTTCAGCCGCTGCGGCTCCGGGCCGAGCACCCGGAACTGCACCGGATAGGCCACCGGCGGCCCGAGCGGCGTGCGGAACGCGCGGGCGCGGATGCCGGGGAACTGATCGTCGAGCGCCTTGCGCAGACGCGGCAGCGCGCGGTCGCGGCCGGCCACGTCCTTCGTCAGCACCACGAACTGCGCGAAGTTCGGCCGGAACAGCTGCTGGTCGAGCGACAGGTAGTAGCGCGGCGAACCGTTGCCGACGTAGCTCACGAAGGTCGCGACGTCCTCGTCCTTCGCGAGGATCGCCTCGAAGCGCTTGGCCTGGGCCTCCGTGGCGCGGTAGGACGCGCCCTCGGGCAGCCACATCTCGACCAGGATCTCGGCCCGGTCGGACGCCGGGAAGAACTGCTTCTCGGTGGCGCTCATGCCGACGATGCCCAGCGCGAAGAGCCCCAGCGTCGCGGCGATGGTCAGCCAGCGGCGCCGCATGCAGAAGTCGATCGTCGCGCGCAGCGCGCGGTAGAACCGGGTGTCGAAGACCTCGTGGTGCTCGCCGGTCGGCTTGCCCTTCAGCACCCAGTAGCCGATGAAGGGCGTGGCGACGATCGCCGCGACCCACGAGACCAGCAGCGCGATCGTCACCACCGCGAAGATCGCGAAGGTGTACTCGCCGGTGGTGGACTTCGCGGTGGCGATCGGCAGGAAGCCCGCCGCGGTGATCAGCGTGCCGGTCAGCATCGGGAACGCGGTGCTGGTGTAGGCGAAGGTGGCGGCGCGGAACTTGTCCCAGCCCTCCTCCACCTTCCGGGCCATCATCTCGACCGCGATCATCGCGTCGTCGACCAGCAGGCCGAGCGCGATCACCAGCGCGCCGGTCGAGATGCGGTGCAGGTCGATGCCGAACCAGGCCATCAGCAGGAAGGTGCCGGCGAGCACCAGCGGGATGGTCAGCGCCACCACCGTGCCGGCGCGCAGGCCCAGGCTGATGAACGAGACGGCCAGCACGATGGCCACCGCCTCCAGCAGCGAGTCGATGAACAGGCCCACGGCCTTCTTCACCAGCCGCGGCTGGTCGGAGACCTTCGCGAACTCGATGCCCACCGGCATGTCGGCCTTCAGCCGGGCCATCGTCGCCTCGAGGTTCTCGCCGAGTTCCAGCACGTCGCCGGTCGGCACCATCGAGACCGCGAGGCCGATCGCCTGCTTGCCGCCGTAGCGCATCGTCCAGGCCGGCGGGTCCGCGTAGCCGCGCCAGACCTTCGCGCCGTCGCCCAGGCGCACCGTGCGCCCGCCGATGTTCAGCCGCAGCTCCTCGAGCTCGCGGACGGTGTCGAACTGGCCGGTCACCCGCAGCGGCACCTGGCGCGACTCGCCCTGCACCGTGCCGGCCGGCACCACGATGTTCTGCGCGGCGAGCTGGTCGGCGATCCTCTGCGGATCGATGCCGAGGTTGGCGAGCAGCTGCGGCGACAGCTCGACGAACACCTTCTCGTCCTGCTGGCCGACCAGCTCCACCTTCGCGACGTCGGGCAGCCGCAGCAACTCCTGCCGGACCGCCTCGACGCGATCACGCAGTTCGGCGAGCGAGAAGCCATCGCCGGTGAACGCGTAGATCGTGCCGAAGACGTCGCCGAACTCGTCGTTGAAGAACGGGCCGATGGCCTCGGGCGGCAGGTTCTGGCGGATGTCGCCGACCTTCTTGCGGACCTGGTACCAGATCTGCGGCACGTCCTTGCGCGGGGCCGTGTCGAGCAGCTCCAGCACGATCAGCGATTCGCCGGGTTTCGAGTAGCTCCGGGTCCACTTGAAGTACGGCGTCTCCTGGAGCTTCTTCTCGATCCGGTCGGTGATCTGCTGGTCGACCTGCTCGGTGGTCGCGCCGGGCCACAGCGTGCGGATCACCATCCCGCGGAACGCGAAGTCCGGGTCCTCGCGCTGGCCGAGCTTGAAGAACGACAGCGTGCCGGCGACCGCGATCACCAGCAGGAAGAACAGCGTGAGCTGCGGGTGGCGGATCGCCGCCGCGGAGACGTTGAAGCCGCCCTTCGGCTCTGCGTCGCCCTTCGCCTCGGGCGCGTCCGGCGCGCCGCTCACTTCGAGGCCCCGGTGGCGACGCCGGCATCGGCACGCGCGACACGCGCGGCGGGCGCGCCCGGCGGGCCCGAGGTCGGGGCCGCGGGGGCCGCCTCGTCGAGCACCCGGATCACCTGGCCGGCGCGCAGCAGGTTCGCGCCCGCGGTGACGATGCGGTCGCCGGCCTTCAGGCCCTCGAGCACGCGAACGCCGTCGTCGCGCAGGCCACCGGTGCGGACCTCGACCGCGGTCACCACGTTCTGCGCGTCGACCCGCCAGACGCGCGGCGTGCCGTCGGTGGACTGCAGCGCCGACAACGGCAGCACGAACGCGGTCTCGGCCGGCCGCAGCGCCTGCACCACCGCCGTCATGCCGAGCGCCACGCCGTCGAGGTCGCCGAGCAGCGTGATCCGCGCCGGATAGGTCCGCGACGCCGGATCGGAGATCGGCGACAGCTCGCGCAGCCGCCCGGGGATCACCCGGTGGCCGAGGGCGTTGACCACCACCGCCCAGTCCTTCGTGTCCCGCGCGACCTTCAGGTCGCCCTCGGGCACGTTCAGCGCGATCTCCCGCTCGCCGGTCTGGGCGACCCGGATCACCGGCTGGCCGGCGGTCACCACCTGGCCCACCTCGGCCTCGACCGCGGTGACCACGCCGGCCGCGTCCGCCTTCAGGACCTGGAAGTCGAGCGCGTTGCGGGCCTGGGTCTGCTGCGCCTCCGCGGCGAGCAGCCGCGCCTGGGCGGCGTCGAAGGTCGCCTGCTGGCGGTCGAGCGAGGCCTGGCTGATGTAGTTCTGCGCGCGCAGGTTGCGCAGCCGCTCGAGCTCCACCGAGGCCAGGTCGCGGTCGGTGCGCGCCGCCACCACCTGCGCCTGCTGCGCCTGCAGCGCCGGGGCGAGGTCGGTGGGATCGAGCCGCGCCAGCGTCTGGCCGGGCACCACCCGGTCGCCCACCGAGACGGTCCGCTGCGAGAGCTTGCCGCCCACGCGGAAGCCGAGCCGCGACTCGATCCGCGGCCGGACCTCGCCGGGGAGCTGGATCGCCACCGCCGTGGACTGCGGCTGCACGACCATCGTCCGCACCGGCCGGGGTGGCTCGACCTTGGCCGTCGCGACCTCCTTCTCGGCACAGGCGGCGACGAGGACCGCGACCAGCGCGGCGGAGAGCGGAAGGACGAGGCGCATGGCGAGACTCCGGAGGACGCAGCCGTCTTAGTAACTGACGGGTTAGTCATTAAATGTAGCCGCCCCTTACGGCAGCGTCAACGCGTCGGCGGGAGTCCGACCCCCTACAATCCCGCCCGTGGCTTCCCCCGTGCACGGCGTCGAGCACTACGAGAACTTCCCGGTCGCGTCCTGGCTGATGCCGGCGCGGCTGCGGCCGGCCGTGGTCGCGATCTACCGGTTCGCCCGCCATGCCGACGACGTGGCCGACGAGGGCGACGCGCCGCCTGCGGCCCGGCTCGATGCACTCGCCGCGTTGCGCCGCGACATCGCCGAGGCCCGGGCCGGCCGCGAGCCCGCCGCGCCGGTCGTGGCGCAGCTCGTCCCCCACGTCCGCGCACACGGCCTGGACTGGAGCCGGTTCGACGCGCTCCTGTCCGCATTCGAGCAGGACGTCACCGTCCATCGCTATCCCGACGCGGCCACCCTCCAGGACTACTGCCGCCGCTCGGCCGACCCGGTGGGCCAGCTGGTCCTCGAACTGGCGGGCCGCCTCGACGAGACGACGCGTCCGCTGTCGGACCGGATCTGCAGCGCGCTGCAGCTGATCAACTTCCTCCAGGACGCGGCGATCGACGCCGGACGCGGCCGGATCTACCTGCCGGCCGACGCCCTCGCCCGCCACGGCGCGGCCGAGGCCGACGTGATGCGGGCGCTGGCCGAGCGGCGCGCCCCGCCGGCGCTG
>JBAXJZ010000077.1:0-11558 GCA_037137595.1 Burkholderiales bacterium
GACGTGCCGACACGGGGGATCTCCCGGACGATGGTTCGACGATCGAACTGTTCGTCCAGCATACCTTCCCGACGGCGTCGGCGTCGAGCGCGGTCGCGGGCTCGCGGGCGGAGCCGGTCGGCGCCCGCGTCCCGGCCGGCGGGACGCGGGCCGCGCCGTCAGGACGCGCGATGCCAGTCGCGCAGCAGCCCGCGTTCGCGCGCGATCAGGACCGCGTCGGTCCGGCTGCGCGCGCGCAGCTTCCACACGATGTTGGAGACGTGGGTCCGGACGGTGCCGTTGGCGATGGCGAGCGCCCGCGCGATCTCGTCGTTCGACCGGCCGCGGCACAGCTCGTGCAGCACCTCGATCTCGCGGTCGCTGAGCCCTTCGGCGAGCGCGCGCGAGGCCAGCTTCGCGGCGAGAGCCGCGTCGATGTGCCGCTCGCCGCGGCCCACCGCCCGCACCGCCTCGAGCACCCGCGCCGGCGACGCGTGCTTCAGCAGGTAGCCGAGCACGCCGCGGCGGACGGCCTGGAAGATGTCCTCCTCGCCGTCGAGCTCGGTGAACACCAGGATCCTCGCGCGCGGGCGCCGCGCCAGCAGCCGATCGATCGCCACCATCCCCGAGGTGCCCGCGAGCGTCAGGTCGGTCACGACGAGATCCGGCAGCAGCCGCTCGTGCTCGCGCAGCAGTTCGTCGCCGCCCTTCACGCAACCGACGACCGCGAGGTCGTCGGTCTCGTGCATCAGGACGTGGAGCGCGACGCCGACCAGCGGGAGCGGGTCGGCGACGAGGACGCGGAGTCGGGTCGTCACGATCTCTGCGGGATCACTTCGGCAGCACGACCCGGTCGATCACGTGGATCACGCCGTTGTCCGCGGCGACGTCCACGGCGACGACCCGGGCGCCGTCGACGGTCACGCCGCCCTGGGTGGCCACGGTCAGCGCCGAGCCCTGGACCGTCTTCAGCGAGCCGGCGGCCACGTCCTTCGCCATCACGCGGCCCGGCACCACGTGATAGGTCAGCACGGCGGTGAGCTTGGCCTTGTCCTTCAGCAGCGCGTCGAGGTCCGCCTTGGGGATCCGCGCGAACGCCTCGTCGGTCGGCGCGAACACCGTGAAGGGACCGGGCCCCTTCAGCGTGTCCACCAGGCCGGCGGCCTGCAGCGCGGTGGCGAGGGTCTTGAACTGGCCGGCCGACACCGCGGTGTCGACGATGTCCTTGGCCTGGACGGAGTGGGCGGCGGCGGCGAGCACCGCGAGGGCGAGGAAACGTTTCATGGGGAGTGCTCCGATGGGAGAGGGTGGGTGGAAACGGGGGACGGGATCCGAGGTCACGGGCGCGGCAGGACGACCTTGTCGATCACGTGGATCACGCCGTTGCTCGCGAGCACGTCGGTGGCGGTGATCCGGGCGACGCGGCCGCGCTGGTCGGTGATCGACAGCGTGCCGTCGACGGTGAAGGTCTCTCCGGCCACGGTCGTGATCGGCGTGCCGACCGGGACCTGCGCCTTGAGCACGCGCGAGGGCACCACGTGGTAGGTCAGCACCTTGGTCAGCAGCGCCGTGTTGGCGAGCAGCTGGGCCTTGGTGATCCCCAGTTCGGCGAGCAGCGCGGCGAACGCGTCGTTGGTCGGCGCGAAGACCGTGAACGGGCCGGTGCCGCTCAGCGTCGCGCCGAGGTTCGCGGCGGTGACCGCCTCCACCAGGATGCTGAACGCCGGGTTCGCCGCCGCGGTCTGGACGATCGTCTTGTCGGCCGGCAGCAGCACCTTGTCGATGACGTGGATGACGCCGTTCGACGCCGAGAGGTCGGTCTGGACGATGGTGGCGGTCCGGTTGCGTCCGTCGGTGACCACGAGGCCCGACCCGACCGCGTCGACCTTGAAGATCCCGCCCGACAGCGGCGTGATCGGGCGGCCCAGGGGCACGTCCGCGCGGGCGACCCGGGCCGGCAGCACGTGGTACTTGAGCACCTCGGTCAGCAGCGTCTTGTTCGCCAGCAGCTGCGCCTTGGTCACCCCCAGCTCCGCGAGCAGCGCGGTGAACGCGTCGTTCGTCGGCGCGAGGACCGTGAACGGGCCGGGACCGGACAGCGTCGTACCGAGGTCGGCGGCGGTCACCGCCTCGACGAGGACGGTGAAGCGGGGATCGGACTTGGCGGTCGCGACGACGTCGACCGCGGCGGCGGGGTGGTCGTCGCTGCCGCAGGCGGCGACGAGCGCCACGGTCGAGATCGCGGCGATCCTTCGGATGAGTCTGAACACGGTCATGGCGAGGTCTCCTGGATGGGTGTGCCGAGGCGCGGCCGACGCGGCCACGCATGACTCTTCGGTATCGATTCGACCGTTACGTCCAAATCGTGACCGTTAAGTCATTTCATCCTAGACGGCCTTACGCCGGCCGTGCGCGGTCGCGCGCCGCGCGGGGGCCGGCCGTCACGACTGTTCGTGCGCGGATCGGCGTTTTGCAGAGCTGCCGGTCGGCCGGATGTCGACCGGCCCGACCCGCGGCCGCCGCACGGGGGCGGCGCCAAAGAAAAAGCCCGGCCTGAGCCGGGCTTCGTCGACCCCGCCGCGTCGCGGCGGGGTGCCTGTGGCGATCAGGCGGCCAGCCGCTTCTCCAGCGCCGCCTTCGTCTCGGGCAGGTGGTGGGGCAGCCCCTGTGCGAGCTGACGGAACAGCTCCTCGTGCAGCTCGAACTCCCGGGTCCACTGCGCCTTGTCGATCGCGGTGATCCGGTCGAAGTCGCCGCGGCCGAACTCCAGCCCGCGCCAGTCGAGGTCCTCGTAGCGCGGCGAGAAGCCGAAGACGTGCTCGGTGCCGCCCGCCTTGCCCTCGATGCGGCCGATCATCCACTGCAGCACGCGCATGTTCTCGCTGTAGCCGGGCCACACGAACCGGCCCTGCTCGTCGGTGCGGAACCAGTTCACGCAGAAGATCGCCGGCAGCGTCGCCTTGGCGACTTCCAGCCGGTGGCCGAGGTCCAGCCAGTGGCGGAAGTAGTCGGCCATGTTGTAGCCGCAGAAGGGCAGCATCGCGAAGGGGTCGCGACGCACGATGCCCTGGGCGCCGGCCTGCGCGGCCGTCGTCTCCGAGCCCATGGTCGCGGCCATGTACACGCCCTCGACCCAGTCGCGGGCCTGCGTGACCAGCGGCACGGTGGTGGAGCGGCGGCCGCCGAAGATGAAGGCGTCGATCGCCACGCCCCGCGGGTCGTCCCAGGCCGGGTCGATCACCGGGTTCTGCGACGCGGTCACGGTGAAGCGCGCGTTCGGGTGCGCGGCCTTGCGGCCGGCCTTGCCGTCTTCCGGCGTCCAGTCCTTGCCCTGCCAGTCGATCAGGTGCGCGGGCGCCTCCTTGGTCATGCCCTCCCACCAGACGTCGCCGTCGTCGGTCAGCGCGACGTTCGTGAAGATCGTGTTCTCCTTCAGCGACGCCATGCAGTTCGGGTTGGTCTTGTCGTTCGTGCCCGGGGCGACGCCGAAGTAGCCGGCCTCGGGGTTGATCGCGTAGAGCTTCCCGTCCGCGCCCGGCTTGATCCAGGCGATGTCGTCGCCGATGGTCGTGACCTTCCAGCCCGACAGGTCCTTGGGCGGGATCAACATCGCGAAGTTGGTCTTGCCGCAGGCCGACGGGAACGCCGCGGCCACGTGGTACTTGCGACCCTCGGGCGAGGTCACGCCCAGGATCAGCATGTGCTCGGCGAGCCAGCCGATGCCGCCGGCGGCGACGTCCTGGCGGCCCATGTTCGACGCGATCCGCAGCGCGAAGCACTTCTTGCCCAGCAGCGCGTTGCCGCCGTAGCCCGAGCCGAACGACCAGATCTCGCGGGTCTCGGGGTAGTGGACGATGTACTTGGTCTTGTTGCAGGGCCAGGCCACGTCCTTCTGCCCCTCGGCCAGCGGCGCGCCCACGGTGTGCACGCAGGGCACGTAGCCGCCGTCCTCGCCGATGACGTCGTAGACCGCGCGGCCCATGCGGGTCATCGTGCGCATCGACACGACGACGTACGGGCTGTCGGTGATCTCGATGCCGACGTGCGCGATCGGCGAGCCCAGCGGGCCCATCGAGAACGGGATCACGTACATCGTGCGGCCGCGCATGCAGCCGTCGAACAGGCCCGCCAGCGTGGCGCGCATCTCGGCCGGGTCCGCCCAGTTGTTGGTCGGGCCGGCGTCCTCCTTGCGCTGCGAGCAGATGAAGGTGCGGTCCTCGACGCGCGCGACGTCGGTCGGGTCCGACCACGCGAGGTACGAGTTCGGGCGCTTGGCCGGGTTCAGGCGGCGCAGCGTGCCGGCCTCGACCATCTCGGCGCACAGCCGCTCGTACTCCTCCTGCGAGCCGTCGGCCCAGACGATCCGCGCGGGCTTCGTGAGCTGGGCGATCGAGGCGACCCAGTCGATCAGGCCCTGGTGCTTGACGTAATCGGGCGCGGTCACGCCGGCGGCCACGGCCGGGGCGACGTAGGGATGGTTCATCTGCTGCTCCGAAGGTAAGAAATCGTTCCGCTCGCCGCGGCGCGTGCCGCAGCCGCGTCGCGTACACGGGCCGCGAGCGAGATCGGTCGCTCAAGCGTCGCCCTGGTGGCGCCGTCCTCGGGGGCGTCCGCCGGGTAGGCGGGCGTCGCGCCGTGCAGCGTCGCCGAATCTTTCGATGCCGGGATCGTCACCGGTCCAGCCGTCCTCGGGGGTCAACCGGAGGGAACCTTCGATTTTACACCCGGGCCGCCAACCGGCCCGGCGCGATTCCCGCCGCGGAACGCAAAAGTGCCACACCCGTGTCCGGGCCCGCTTGACCGAAGTCACGGCGGGCCGGACCGCGCGGGCCGCCGACCCTTAGAATGCGTCGGGACCGTCACGTCCATGTCCATCCTCCTCCTCCACGCCCATCCCGACGCCCCACCCTCCCGGGTGAACGCCGCCCTGCTCGCCGCCGCGCGGACGGTGCCCGGGCTCACCGTCCACGCGCTCTACGACGCGTATCCGCACTTCTTCGTGAACGCGGCCCGCGAGCAGGCGCTGGTCGAGGCGCACCGCGTGGTGGTCTTCCAGCACCCGATCTACTGGTACTCGGTGCCGCCGCTGCTCAAGCAGTGGTTCGACACCGTGCTGGAAGAAGGCTGGGCCTATGGGCACGGCGCCACCGCGACGCTCGGCAAGACCTGGGCCCACGCGCTGACCACCGCCGGCTCGCCCGAGTCCTACGCCGCCTCCCGCGACCCGGACGACGACCCGGACGGCCGCGCGAACGTCTACGGGCTCCACGACTACGTGAAGCCGTGGCGCCAGTCCGCGCGGCTGTGCGGCATGCGCTGGCAGGCGCCCTTCACGGTCCACTCGGCCGAGGCGATCGACGACGCCGGCCTGGACGCGGCCTGCGGCCGCTACCGCGACTGGCTCGCCGCGCTCGCGGCCGGTCCGGCGGCCGGGGCCTGACGTGCACGGAACCGGATTCCTGCTGCCCGCGCTGGTCTACCTGGCCGCGGCGCTCGTCATGGTGCCGCTCTTCAAGCGGATCGGCCTGGGCACCGTGCTCGGCTACCTGGTGGCCGGCGTCGCGATCGGCCCGTCGGGCCTGGGACTGGTCACCGACTTCGCCGCGGTCACGCAGGTGTCCGAGCTCGGCGTGGTGATGCTGCTCTTCCTCGTGGGCCTGGAGCTCGAGCCGCGCCGGCTCTGGCAGCTGCGCCGCTCGATCTTCGGCCTCGGGCTGCTGCAGGTGGTGGTGACGGTGGCGGCGGTGGCCGCGCTGGCGCGCGCCTTCGGCGTCGCCTGGCCGCAGGGCGTGGTGCTCGGCATGGCCTGCGCGATGTCCTCGACCGCGATCGCGCTGCAGGTGCTCGCCGAGCGCGGGCTGGTGAAGTCGCCGGCCGGCGAGTCCGCGTTCGCGGTGTCGCTGTTCCAGGACCTCGCGGTGATCCCGATGCTGCTGATCCTCGGGCTGATGGCGCCGGCCGGCGGCGCCGCCGAGGGCACGCACTTCGGCTGGACCGAAGGCGGCATCGCGCTCGCGCTGATCGCCGCGATGGTGCTGGGCGGCCGCCTGCTGCTGCGGCCGGTGCTGCGGCTGGTGGCCGGCACCGGCGCGCGCGAGATCTTCGTCGTGCTGGCGCTGCTGCTGGTGGTGGGGAGCGCGTACCTCACGCAGTCCGTGGGCCTGTCGATGGGCCTGGGCGCGTTCATCGCCGGCGTGCTGCTCGCCGACTCCGAGTACCGGATGGAGCTCGAGGTCGACATCGAGCCGTTCAAGGGCCTGCTGCTCGGGCTGTTCTTCATGGCCGTGGGCATGGGCGTGGACCTCGCCCTGGTCGCCGGCCAGCCGGTGACCGTGGTGGCGCTCGCGGTCGCCGCGGTGGCGGTGAAGGCGGTGGTGCTCGCGGTGCTCGGCCGCGGCTTCCGGCTGTGCGAGCAGGACGGCTGGGTGTTCGCGATCGCGCTGTCGCACGTGGGCGAGTTCGCGTTCCTGCTGCTCGCGTCCGCGACCGCGTTCGGCCTCGTTCCCCCGCGCGAGGCCGCGCTGCTGACCGCGGCGGTGGCGCTCTCGATGGCCTCGACGCCGATGCTGATGGCCGCCTACGAGCGGCTCGTCGCGCCCCGCTACAACGCCGGCCAGAAGCGCGCCTTCGACGCCATCGACGAGCACAACGCGGTGATCGTCGCGGGCGCCGGCCGATTCGGCCAGATCGTCGCGCGGCTGCTGCTCGGTCGCGGCATGACGGTGACCGTGATCGACCACGATCCGAACCAGATCGACCTGATGCGCCGCTTCGCGTTCCGCGGCTTCTACGGCGACGCGAGCCGGCCCGACGTGCTGGATTCCGCCGGTGCGTCCGAGGCGAAGCTGCTGGTGCTGGCGATGGACGATCCGGACACGGTCAGGCGCACGATCGAGCACTGCAAGGTCGCCTACCCGAACCTGCAGCTGATCGCCCGCGCGCGCGGCCGCGCGGATCTCTACGAACTCGCCAAGCTGGGCGTGCCCGGCATCCGCGAGACCTACGGCTCCGCGCTCGAGGCCGCCGAACGCGCGCTGCGCGTGCTGGGCCACAAGCCCTTCCACGCGCGCTCGATCGTCCACCGCTTCCGCGAGCACGACGAGGCCCAGTTCCACGAGCAGCTGAAGGTGGTCGACGACGACCAGGCCTTCATGCAGGTGGTGACCTCGGCGCGCGCGCAGCTCGAGCGGGTGCTGTCCGACGACGCCGCCGAGCGCTCGAAGGCGCAGGCCGAGGGCCGGAGCACCGACTGGTGATCCGCGGCCTGCCGGCCACCGTCTGGATGCTCGGCGCGATCAGCTTCCTGAACGACGCCGCCTCCGACCTCGTCTATCCGCTGGTGCCGCTGTTCGTCGCGCAGGTGCTGGGTTCGGGCCCGCGCGCGCTCGGGATCATCGAGGGGCTGGCCAACGCCACCGCCGCGCTGCTCAAGCTCGTGTCGGGCGCCCTCTACGACCGGTTCCCGCGCGCCAAGGGCTGGATCCTGGCCGGCTACGGGATGCCCGCGCTCGCGCGGCCCGCGATCGCGTTCGCGACGAACGCGGTGACGCTCGGCGTGCTGCGCGTGGCCGACCGCATCGGCAAGGGCCTGCGCTCGGCGCCGCGCGACGCGCTGCTCGCGCGCTCGGTCGACGCCTCGCGCCGCGGCCTCGCCTTCGGCGTGCACCGATCGATGGACCACGCGGGCGCGGTGGCCGGCCCGCTCGTCGCCGCGGCGCTGCTCGCCGGCGGCATGGGCCTGCGCGAGATCTTCCTCTGGACGCTGGTGCCGGGCGTGCTGTGCGTGGCGCTCGCCTTCGCGGTCCGCGAGCCGGCGGGCGCGCTCGCGCCCTCGCAGAAGATCGACTGGTCGCTCGCCACGCTGCCGCCGCGCTTCAAGGCCTACCTCGCGATCGTCGCGCTGTTCACGCTGTCGCAGGCCTCGAACATGTTCCTGCTGCTGCGCGCCGCGCAGCTCGGCGTGCCGGCGGCGAGCATCCCGCTGCTGTGGGCGGTGCAGTCGGTGGTGGCGATGCTGCTCACCGCGCCGCTGTCCGCGCTGTCGGACCGCGTGCCGCGGCTCGCGCTGATCGGCGGCGGCTGGCTGCTGTACGCGGCGGTGTTCGGCGTGCTGGGCGCCACCGTCGATTCGCTCCTCGGCATCGGCCTGCTGCTCGCGCTGTACGGCGTGGTGCTCGCGCTGACCGAAGGGGTGGAGAAGGCGCTGGTGGCGGACCTGGTGCCGGCCGAGCGGCTGGGGACGGCGTTCGGGTGGTTCCACCTCGTGACCGGACTGGTGCTGGTGCCGGCGTCGGCGGGCTTCGGGCTGGTGTGGGAGCGGTTCGGGGCGCCGGCGGCGTTCGGGGTCAGCGGGGCGATCTCGGCGGTGGCGGCGGTGGGGCTGTGGGTCGTGATGCGGCCCCGGGGCACGCCGACCGCCGCCTGATCGATCGCAAACGCGCGTTCACACCCGGAACACCGCCACCGCCTGCACCAGCTCCCCCGCCTGGTGCTTCAGGCTCTCCGCGGCCGCCGCGCTCTGCTCCACCAGCGCGGCGTTCTGCTGCGTCACCCGGTCCATCTGCGAGACCGCCTCGCCCACCTGGGTCACGCCGCGGCTCTGCTCGGCGCTCGCCGACGCGATCTCGGCCACGATCCCCGTCACCCGGCGGATCGACTCGACGATCTCCTCCATCTTCGCGCCCGCCTGGTCGACGCGGCGCGTGCCCTCGCCGACGCGGCCCATCGACTCCTCGATCAGGGCCTTGATCTCGCGCGCCGCCTCCGCGCTGCGCTGCGCGAGCGTGCGCACCTCGCTCGCCACCACCGCGAAGCCGCGCCCCTGCTCGCCGGCGCGGGCCGCCTCGACGGCCGCGTTCAGCGCGAGGATGTTGGTCTGGAACGCGATGCCGTCGATGGTCGAGATGATGTCGCCGATGCGCCGGGAGCTCTCGTCGATCCCGCGCATCGTGTCGACCACCTCCCGCACCAGGCCGCCGCCCTGCTCGGCCACGCTCGACGATCCGGCGGCCAGCGCGTCGGCCTGCTTCGCGTTGTCGGCGTTCAGGCGCACCGTCGCGCCCAGCTCCTCCATCGACGCGGCGGTCTGCTGCAGCGCGCTCGCCTGCTGCTCGGTCCGCGACGACAGGTCGGCGTTGCCGGTGGCGATCTGCGCGCTCGCGCCGGCCACCGCATCGGCATTGCGGCGCACCGCGAGCACGGTGTTCGCCAGGCCGTCGCGCATCGTCCGCAGCGCGGCCATCACGCTGTCGGTGTCGCCGGCGCGCAGCGCGATCTCGGTGCGCAGGTCACCCGCGGCCACCGCGTTCGCGACGCGCTTGAGGTCGTCGGGCTCGCCGCCCAGGCGGCGCATCACCGCGACCACGTAGCCGCAGAAGCCGGCGAGCCCGAGGCCCACCGTCAGCACCGCGGCCATCACGATGTCGCGCGACGCGCGTGCGTCGTCCGACACCTCGGCGAGGTCCGCGGTCAGCACGTCGCCCTGGCGCGTCTTCTCGGCGGCCAGCGGCGCGAGCAGGCGGTTGCGCACCGGCACGGTCCTGTCCGCGAGGAACGCGAAGGCCCGGGCCTTGTCGCCCGAGAGGATCAGCGCCACGTTCTCGTCCGCCGCCGCGAAGAACTCGCGCATCAGCGCGGGCAGCGGCGCGAACGCGGCGCGCCCCACGGCGGTGATCATGCCCTGGCCGAACTCCTCGAGGCGCTCCTCGAGCAGGCGCTTCTTCTCGGCGACGTCGGCGAGCGCGGCCTCGCGCTCGGCGTCGGTGCGCGCGAGGATCGCGTGCCTGAGCTGCAGCGACGCCCGGGTCACGTTCAGCTCCAGCTCGGCGATGCGCTGGAGCTGCGGCACGCGGGTCACGCGGACCGATTCGGCGTGGCTGTTCACCTGGGCCATCATCAGCCAGACGGCGACGGCGACGCCGACCATCGCGACGAGCAGGACTGCGCTCATCGCGACGAGGCGTTGGGCGAGGGTGAGGCGCGAGAACATGGCGGCTGTCTCCCGTGTGGACGATTCCCGGGCCCACCGCCACATCGCGTGCGGTTCATCCGTCGCGACCCGACCGGCCCGATGCGCCGATCCTAGGCACCGCATCCGCGCGGCGAGGCAACGACGATCGGCATGCGAACGGCGCTGTTCCGCGTCGCACGCACGCGCCTCACGCGGTGGTCACGAGCGACGCGGCCACGCTCACCCGGGCATCACGAACACGCGGCGTGCCTAAGTGTTTTCCCCGATCGCGATGTCCACAGGTCGTGCCCGCGCCGTGCATCGGCGCGACGCACGCCGCCCTGGCGCGGTCGACGTCGTCCACCCGGCCCCGCGACACCCGGACGGTAAGATGCACGTCCCGCTCCGAGCGGCCCCGCATCCGCCGTCGCACCGATGACCGACCGCCTCCTCGCCACCTACCTGATCGAGACCCCGCTCGACCCCGCGCACGTCGCCGACGTGCTCGCCGGCGAGCAGAGCAGCGGCACCTTCGTGCGCGTGGCCGGCGAGACCGACGACCTGCGCGCGCGCAGCCGGGCGACCGTCGAGCGCATCGACGAGCTCGAGCCGCTCGCGCAGCCCAGCCTGCACAGCGCGTGGCTCGCGCGGCGCGGCGCCACCGGTCCGTACCGGCGTGCGCGGATCACCGTCGCGTTCCCGCCGGCGAAC
Source organism: Burkholderiales bacterium (assembly GCA_037137595.1). GTDB lineage: Bacteria > Pseudomonadota > Gammaproteobacteria > Burkholderiales > Burkholderiaceae_E > UBA4615. The sequence continues at coordinate 10,640 of JBAXJZ010000077.1, forward strand.
ATCGGGCGCAACCTGCCCACGCTCGCGGCCACGCTCGTCGGCAACCTCTTCGACCTGGGCGAGGCCACCGGCGTGCGGCTCGAGCACCTGGAACTGCCCCCGTCGTTCCGCGAGCGCTTCCGGAAACCGAAGCAGGGTGTCGCCGGCACGCGCGCGCTCACCGGCGTGGCCACCGGCCCGATCGCCGGCACGATCGTGAAGCCGAACGTCGGGCTGTCGGCCGAGCAGACCGCGGACCTGATCGATTCGCTGTGCCGCGCCGGCATCGACTTCGTGAAGGACGACGAGGTCAACGCCGACTCCGAGCACGCGCCCGTCGAGGACCGCATCCGCGCGGTGATGGCGAAGGTCCGCCGCTGGCGGGACGAGAGCGGCAGGCAGGTGATGGTGGCCTTCAACATCTCCGGCGAGCACGACGAGATGCTGCGCCGCGCCGAGCTCGTGCAGCGCGAGGGCGGCACCTGCGTGATGGCGAGCCTCAACTGGGTGGGCTTCTCCACGATGCAGGCGCTGCGCCGCGAGACCGACCTCGCCATCCACGGCCACCGCAACGGCTTCGGCATGTTCGAGCGGCATCCGGCGCTGGGCATGGGCTTCCAGCCGTACCAGGCGATGTGGCGGCTCGCCGGCATCGACCACCTGCACGTGCACGGGATGGGCGGCAAGTTCGCGCAGCCCGACGAGGAGGTGGCGCAGGGCGCGCGCGACGTGCTGACGCCGCTCGATCCGGCCGATCCGCTCGACGTCGCGGTGCCGGCGTTCTCGTCGGGGCAGTGGGCCGGCACGCTGCCGGCCACCCTCGCCGCGGTGCCCACCGGCGACCTGCTCTTCCTCTGCGGCGGCGGCATCCTCGCGCATCCCGGCGGCCCGGCCGCCGGCGTCATCAGCATCCGTCAGGCCTGGGAGGCCGTCCGCGCCG
>JBAXJZ010000078.1:0-11549 GCA_037137595.1 Burkholderiales bacterium
CAGGGACTCGAGGAACAGGGTCGCGTGCTCGCGATCGGGCGAGGGGCCGAGCACCACCGCCTGCCAGGCCTGCGGGCCGATCCCGACGAAGCGCGCGATCAGCGTGGCCGGACGGTCGCGCATCCGCCCCTCGGCCTCGACCTCGAACGCGTCGACGGTGCCGGTGCGCTGGCCGGCGGCGTCCACGCGCGCGACCTGGACCGTGCGCTCGGCGCGCACGGTGCCGCCGATGTTGCGGACCATCGCGGTCCGCATCGCGCCCAGCGCCTTCGCGCGGGTGGCGTCGGTGGCGTCGGGCAGCCCGACCGCACCGACGGTGTAGGAGACCTCGCGCGCCTGCGCGCCGGACATCGCCATCTCGACCGTCAGGCCCTCGAGGTTGATCGAGCGCGTCATCCGCGCCGGCTTGGCCGGCAGCATCACCAGGTAGCCCTGGTCCTCGGCGCGGATCTCGCGCCAGTCGTGCTCGGGGCTGCAGCCCGCGAGCCACGCGAGCGGCGGCGCCAGCAGCGCGCCCACGGCCGCGCGACGGCCTGCCCGCGCGGGTCTCCTCGTTCGTTCCATCGCATAATGATAGCGACCCGGCCGCGGCGACCCCGCCGATGGCCCACGGTCGAGCCGGGCGCTGGGAGGCTGCGATGCTCTACGAGTTCAAGTCGAAGGCCACCGGCACGGTGGTCATGACGGGCGCCGTCGCGGAACGGCTCCTCGCCGTCGTCGGCAAGGAGGCCGCACCGAAGGGCATCTTCACCGTCGAGCAGATGCCCGAGGCGATCGCCGCGCTGCAGGCCGCGATCGACCGCGAGAAGGCCGAGGGCCCCGGCGGCGACGAGGTCGAGGCGGCCGCCCCGGGCGGGCCGCGCTCGGTCACGCTCGCACAGCGCGCCTGGCCGCTGATCGACATGCTGAAGGACGCGCACCGCGCCGGTCAGCCGATCACCTGGGGCGTCTGACCGGTCGATGTCCGACTCCGCCGCGTTCTCCTGCCGCAAGGCGCTGTTCTCCATCCCCGACGGCGAGGTCTGGCTCAACAGCGCCTACATGGGCCCGCTGCCGAAGCCCGTCGAGGCCGCCGGCCACGACGCGCTGACCCGGCGGGCGTTCCCGTCCTGGATGCGCGCCGCCGACTTCTTCGAGCCCGCCGAGCGGGTGCGCGGGCTCTGCGCGCGGCTGGTCGGCGCGGACCCCGAGCAGGTGGCGCTGGTCACCACCGCCGCGCAGGGCGTGGCGATCGCCGCGACCAACCTCGTGCCGCGCGCAGGCCGCAACGTGGTGCTGCTGGGCGAGCAGTTCCCGAGCAACGTGCACGTCTGGCGGACCTGGCGGGCCCGCGGCGTCGAGGTCCGGACCGTCGTCGCTCCCGACGCGCCCTGGACCCGCGAGGCCGGCGCGCCCTCGCGCAGGCAGGCGTGGAACGACGCGCTGCTCGCCGCGATCGACGACCGCACCGACGTCGTCGCGCTCGAGCAGGCGCACTGGACCGACGGCACGCTGTTCGACCTGGAGCGCGTGGGCCAGCGCTGCCGCGAGGTGGGCGCGGCGTTCGTGATCGACGCGACCCAGACCGGCGGCGCGATGCCGCTCGACGTCGCCGCGATCCGACCCGACCTGCTGGTGATCCACGCCTACAAGTCGATGCTGTGCAACTACGGGCTGGGCTTCGCGGTGCTGGGCGAGCGCTTCGCCGACGCGGCCCCGCTCGAGCACCACTGGATGATGCGCGGCGGCGCCGAGGACTTCGCGCGGCTGGTCGACTACCGCGACGACTTCGCGCCCGGCGTGCGGCGGCACGACACCGCGGTGCGCGCCAACCCGGTGATGATCGCGATGCTCGGCGCGTCCTGCGAGCTGCTGCTGGAGTGGGGACCGGCGCGGATCCGCGACTACCTGCTGCGCATCGTCCGCCCGTCGGTGCCGCGACTGCGCGCGGCCGGCTTCCGGATCGCCGACGAAGAGGACCGCGCCGCCAACATCTTCGGGATCGGCCTGCCCGCGGGCCTGTCACCGGAGTCGGTACGCGCCGCGCTCGCCGAGCGCCGCATCCACGTGTCGGTGCGCGGCAGCACGCTGCGCGTGGCGCCGCACGTCTACAACGACGAGGCCGACCTCGCGCGGCTGGTGGACGCGCTGGTCGAGGTGGCGGGTCAGCCGAAGTAGCGCTTCGCGGAGAAGTCGGGCGAGGCCTCGCCGATCGGCTTCAGGATGCCGTCGACGCGCAGCACCGGCGTCCCGTCGACGCGATACAGCCCCTGGCAGAACACCAGGTTCCGCGTCGCGCGCAGCACGTCGAGCCGACCCTCGAGCCAGGCGCCCTGCGGCACCGGCGCGAGGAAGTCCGCCGACAGGCTGACCGTGCTCATGAACCGGTCGAGGCCGGTCTGCAGGTTCGCGCCGAGCACCAGCAGCATGTCGGCCATCGACATCAGCATCCCGCCGTGGCAGAACCCGGAGGGACTGCAGTGCCGGCGCTCGACGCGCAGGCCCATCACCAGCCGGCCGGCGAGGCCCTCGTCGCGGTGGCCGTACAGCGGGCCCACCGAGTCGACGAAGGGATTGTCGCCGAGCACCAACCGCACGAAGCCCGCGGGCGCGTCGGCCGCGCCCCGGGCGTCCGGCTCCCCGCCCGCCGTCCCGTCGGCCGAGCCCGCCGCGCTCATCCGAGGCTGGACGCCAGCACGCGACGCAGCTCGGCCTCGTCGCGGCCCGAGCGGTGCGCGATGTCCTTCAGCTGGTCCTCGCCGATGCGGCCGACGTTGAAGTACTGCGCCTGCGGGTGCGAGAGGTAGAAGCCCGAGACGCTCGCCGCCGGCGTCATCGCCAGCGACTCGGTCAGGCCCATGCCGATCTCGTCGCACTTCAGCACGTCGAACATCGCCCGCTTGACGGTGTGCTCGGGGCAGGCCGGATAGCCGGGCGCCGGACGGATGCCGCGGTACTTCTCGGCGATCAGGTCCTCGTTCGACAGCGCCTCGTCGGCCGCGTAGCCCCAGAGGTCACGGCGCACGCGCTCGTGCAGGCACTCGGCGAAAGCCTCGGCCAGCCGGTCGGCGATCGCCTTGAGCATGATCGACGAGTAGTCGTCGAGCAGCTTCGCGAACTCGGCCTCCTTCTTCTCGACGCCGATGCCCGCGGTGACCGCGAACAGGCCGATGTGGTCCTCGATGCCCGAGGGCGCGCCGTCGATGACCTTGGGCGCGATGAAGTCGGCCAGGCACTTGTTGTCGACGCCCTCGCGCTTGGCCTGCTGCTGGCGCAGGTTGCGCCAGGTGAAGGCCACCTCGCTGCGCGACGCGTCGGTGTAGACCTCGATATCGTCGTCGTTGACGGTGTTCGCGGGCAGGAAGCCGACGACCGCGTTGGCGGTGATCCAGCGGCCGTCGATCACCCGCTTGAGCATCGACTGGCCGTCGGAGAACACGCGTCGCGCCGACTCGCCGACGGTCTCGTCGTTGAGGATCGCCGGATACGGGCCGTGCAGGTCCCAGGTCTGGAAGAACGGCTGCCAGTCGATGTACTTCGCGATCTCGGCGAGGTCGTAGTTGCGGAACACGCGGCGGCCGACGAACTTGGGCTTCGGCGGGTGCGCGTGCGCGACCGGGTGCGGCGCCTCGCCCGGGTGGTCGTCGGCGGCCATCGCCCAGGCGATCTTCGGCCTGTTCGCGCGCGCCTCGGCGAGCGTGACCAGCGCAGGACCCTTCTTCGACGCGTGCTGCTCGCGCACGCGCTCGTAGTCGGTGCGCAGCTGCTCCAGGTAGGGCACGCGCGCGTCGTCGGAGACCAGGTTCTGCGCGACCGGCACCGAGCGCGACGCGTCGGCCACGTGGATCACCGGACCGCTGTAGTTGGGCGCGATCTTGACCGCGGTGTGCACGCGGGAGGTGGTCGCGCCGCCGATCAGCAGCGGGATCTTGCGGATGCGGAACCACTCGTCGCGCTCCATCTCGGACGCGACGAAGGCCATCTCCTCGAGCGAGGGCGTGATCAGCCCCGACAGGCCGACGATGTCCGCGCCCTCGACCTTCGCCTTCGCGAGGATCTCGTTGCACGGGACCATCACGCCCATGTTCACGACCTCGAAGTTGTTGCACTGGAGGACGACGGTCACGATGTTCTTGCCGATGTCGTGGACGTCGCCCTTCACGGTCGCGATGACGATCTTGCCGCGCGCGCGGGTGTCGCCCGCGGCAGCCTTCTCGGCCTCGATGAAGGGCACGAGGTGGGCCACCGCCTGCTTCATCACGCGCGCCGACTTCACCACCTGCGGCAGGAACATCTTGCCCGCGCCGAACAGGTCGCCGACGATGTTCATGCCGTCCATCAGCGGGCCCTCGATCACCTCGATCGGGCGGCCGCCGCGCGCGGCGACTTCCTGCCGCGCGGCCTCGGTGTCGTCGACCACGTACTGCGTGATGCCGTGGATCAGCGCGTGCGCGAGCCGCTCGCCCACCGGCTTCGCGCGCCAAGCGAGGTCCTCCTCGCGCTTCGCGCCGCCGGCCTTCAGCGTCGCCGCGAACTCGATCATCCGCTCGGTCGCGGTCTTCTCGCGCTCGGGCGAGTCGGCCGGCAGGTCCGCGGGCAGCGAGGGCCTGCGGTTCAGCACGATGTCCTCGACCCGCTCGCGCAGCTCGGCCGGGATCTGCACGTAGACGCCCAGCATGCCGGCATTGACGATGCCCATCGTCATGCCGGCCTGGATCGCATGGTAGAGGAAGACGGTGTGGATCGCCTCGCGCGCCGGGTCGTTGCCGCGGAACGAGAACGAGACGTTCGAGACGCCGCCCGAGACCTTCGCGTAGGGCAGGTTCGCGCGGATCCAGCGCGTGGCCTCGATGAAGTCGACGCCGTAGTTGTCGTGCTCGGGGATGCCGGTCGCGATCGCGAAGATGTTCGGGTCGAAGATGATGTCCTCGGGCGGGAACCCCACCCGGTCGACCAGCAGCCGGTACGCGCGCTCGCAGATCGCGGTCTTGCGCTCGAAGGTGTCGGCCTGGCCCTGCTCGTCGAAGGCCATCACGATCACGGCCGCGCCGTAGCGCCGGCACAGGGTCGCCTGGCGCAGGAATTCGGCCTCGCCTTCCTTCATCGAGATCGAGTTGACGATCGCCTTGCCCTGCACGCAGCGCAGGCCGGCCTCGATGACCGACCACTTCGAGGAGTCGATCATGATCGGCACGCGCGCGATGTCGGGCTCGGACGCGATCAGGTTCAGGAAGCGCGCCATCGCCGCGGCCGAGTCGAGCATCGCCTCGTCCATGTTGACGTCGATGACCTGCGCGCCGTTCTCCACCTGCTGGCGCGCGACCGCGAGCGCCTCGTCGTACTGCTCGGCGAGGATCATCCGCGCGAAGGCCTTCGAGCCGGTGACGTTGGTGCGCTCGCCGACATTGACGAACAGGCTCCGCTCGCCGACGTTGAAGGCCTCCAGGCCCGAGAGCCGGAGCTCGCGCGGGCGCTCGGGCAGCGCGCGCGGGGCCATGCCCTCGACGGCCTTCACGATCGCGCCGATGTGCTCGGGCGTGGTGCCGCAGCAGCCCCCGGCGATGTTGACGAAACCGGCGCGCGCGAACTCCTGCAGCAGCGACGCGGTGATGTCGGGCGTCTCGTCGAAGCCGGTGTCCGACATCGGGTTGGGCAGGCCCGCGTTCGGGTAGACGCAGACGAAGGTGTCGGCCTTCTTCGACAGCTCCTCGACGTACGGGCGCATCAGCGCCGCACCCAGCGCGCAGTTCAGGCCGATGGTCAGCGGCTTCGCGTGGCGCACCGAGTTCCAGAAGGCCTCGACCGTCTGGCCCGACAGGATCCGGCCGGACGCGTCGGTGACGGTGCCCGAGATCATGATCGGCAGCCTCGTGCCGGTCTTCTCGAAGAACTCGTCGATCGCGAAGAGCGCGGCCTTGGCGTTCAGCGTGTCGAAGATGGTCTCGACCAGCAGCACGTCGACGCCGCCCTCGACCAGCGCCTCGACCTGCTCGAGGTACGCGACGCGCAGCTCCTCGAAGGTCACGTTGCGTGCACCCGGATCGTTCACGTCGGGCGAGATCGACGCGGTCCTGGGCTGGGGACCGAGCGCGCCGGCGACGAAGCGGGGCTTGTCCGGGGTGGAGAAGCGGTCGGCCTGCTCGCGGGCGAGCCGCGCGGACGCGAGGTTCATCTCGCGGGCGAGCTCGGCCATCCGGTAATCGGCCTGGGCGATCGCGGTGGCGCCGAAGGTGTTGGTCTCGATCAGGTCCGCGCCGGCGGCGAGGTAGCCGGCGTGGATCTCGGCGATCACCTCGGGCTTCGTCAGCGACAGCAGCTCGTTGTTCCCCTTCACGTCGTGCGCGAAGTCGGCGAAGCGGGCGCCGCGGTAGTCGGCCTCGCCCAGCCTGTAGCGCTGGATCATCGTGCCCATCGCGCCGTCGAGCACGAGGATGCGCCGCGCGAGCAGCTCGCGCAGGCGGGTTTCGACGTCGGGTCGGGCGGAGGCGGGGGAGGCGGACATGGCGCACGTTCCAGGAAGCACAACCTCGGGATGGTATATCGTCCGGGCGGACGTCCCCGCGGAACGCCGTCACGCCCATTCCCTTTGGATCCGACCCCCAGCGACCCGTCCCCCGGCCGCCCGGCCGTCCCGCCGACGCGGGGCGCCTCACCGCCGGCGCGCGGCCCTGCGCCGAAGGCGTCGGTCCCGCGGTTCCTCGTCGTCGGTTCCGGCTGCACCGTGGTGCAGTACACCCTGCTCGTCGCGATGATCGACGGGCTGAACTGGCTGCCGGTGCTGTCGTCCGCGATCGCCTACGCGATCGCCGTCACCCTGAACTACGAGTTGTCCCGCCGATACACCTTCTACGGCCGGCCGCGCTCGTGGCGCGAGTACCGACGCTTCGTCACCGGTTCGCTGGCCACGCTGGCGCTGAACACCTCGCTGTTCGAGGCCGGCCTGCGGGCCGGGCTGCCGCATTACCTGGTCGCGCAGGTGATCGCCACCGGGGCCGCGACCGTGGCGAGCTTCCTGATCTACCGGTACTGGACCTTCCGGGGCTGAGCGGGCCGCCTCGCGCGCGGTGGCGGCCGGGCCGTCTCACCCGGACTCACGAGGCCCCCCCCGGGTCGACACCGGGGTGGGCCGCCGCGGGGCAGACGCCTGTCCGGCCTGACGGTATGCTGGCGCGCTCCGCGATGAACCGAGCCCCGCCGAGGCCGATCGCGCTGCGTCACGAGCCCATGATGCCCCCTCGCCCCGCCCTGCCCGCCCTCCGCGTCGCCGCGTGCGCGCTGGCCCTCGCCGCCGCCGCCTGCAGCAAGCCCGAGCCGCCCAAGCCGGCCCAGCGGCCGCCCGCCGAGGTCCGCGTCACCGCGTCGCGCTCCGAGACCGTGCCAGTGATCCAGGAACACGTCGGCCGGGTCGCGGCCTACCGGTCGGTGGAGGTCCGCGCCCGCGTCGAGGGCATCCTGGAAAAGCGGCATTTCACCGAGGGCACCGAGGTCAAGCGGGGCCAGCTGCTCTACACGATCGACCCGACGCCCTACCAGACGGTGCTGAACGACGCGCGCGCCGAGCTCGCCCGCGCCGACGCGAACCTCGCCAACGCCCGCTCGCGCGAGCAGCGCTACGCGCCGCTGGTCAAGGAGAACGCGATCAGCCGCCAGGACTACGACGACGCGGTGACCGCGGTGAAGCAGAACGAGGCGCTGCTGGCGAGCGCGCGCGGCGCGGTCGAGCGCGCGCAGATCAACCTGGGCTACACGCGCGTGACGGCCACCGAGTCGGGCCGCATCGGCGCGACCCTGGTGCCCGAGGGTCGGCTGGTGGGCAAGGGCGAGGCCACGCACCTCGCCACCATCGACCGGCTGGAGCCGGTCTACGTCAACTTCACGATGGCCGACCGCGATGCGCTGATCTTCAAGCGGGCGATGTCCACCGGCGAGATCCGCGAGGCCGACGGCGGCTCGCGCGCCCGGGTCTTCCTGCCCGACGGCACGGAGTACGACAAGCTCGGCAAGCTGGACTTCACCGAGTCGCGGGTGGACCCCAACACCGGCACGATCAGCCTGCGCGCGGTGATGCCGAACCCGGGACAGAGCCTGCTGCCGGGCATGTTCGTCCGCGTGGAGTTCATCTCGGCCAAGCGGCCGGACACCATCCTGGTGCCGCAGCAGGCGGTGGTGAAGACGCCGACGGGCCACGTCGCCTGGGTGGTCGACAAGGACGGCAAGGCCATGCGCCGCGACCTGGTGGTCGGGGCCTGGCTGAAGGACGACTGGATCGTCGAGAAGGGCCTGGGCGCCGGCGAGACGGTGGTGGTGGACGGCCACCAGAAGCTGCAGCCGGGCGCCCAGGTGCGGCCGGTGCCGTGGACGCCGGGCGGCGCGCGCCCGGGCGCGGGGGCCGGGCCGGCGGGATCGGCCGGAGCGGGGGCCGCGGGAACGCCGGCCGCGGGCGCTGCGTCGGCCCCGGCCGCCAAGCCCTGACGGCACGGGGCACACGTAGGGATTCTTCGTCGACCGTCCGGTCTTCTCCACCGTCATCGCCGCCATCATCGCGCTGGTGGGTGCGCTCGCCGGCACGCAGCTCGCCGTCGAGCAGTACCCGACCGTCGCGCCGCCGCAGGTGCAGGTCACCGCGGTCTATCCGGGCGCGAGCCCCGAGACGCTGGAGACCACCGTCGCCGCGCCGCTCGAGCGCGAGATGAACGGCATCCCCGGCCTGCTCTACATGCAGTCCACGTCGTCGGCCAGCGGCCTGATGCAGCTGCAGGTCTTCTTCGAGCCGGGCACCGACCTGAACCTCGCTGCGGTCGAGGTCAGCAACCGGTCCAAGCGCGTCGAGCCGCTGCTGCCGCAGGAAGTGCTGCGCCAGGGCCTGCGGGTCGACAAGACCAACCCGGCGATCCTGCTGGTGGTCGTCATGCAGTCGGACGACCCGCGCTTCGATGCGACCTACATCGCGAACCTCGCGAACAGCCAGATCGTCAACGAGCTCAAGCGCCTGCCGGGCGCGGGCGACGTGACGCTGTTCGCCGCGCCCTACGCGATGCGGCTCTGGGCCGACCCCGACCGGCTCGCGAAGTACCGGCTCACCGTCAACGAGGTGATCGCCGCCGTTCGCGAGCAGAACCAGAACTTCCCGGTGGGCGAGATCGGCCAGGCGCCGGCCGACCGCGGCCAGGCGCTGACCTTCCCGGTGCAGACCGCCGGCAGCCTGGTCGAGGTCGAGCAGTTCCGGGACATCGTGATCCGCTCGCTGCCCGACGGCTCGGTGGTCCGCGTACGCGACGTGGCGCGCGTGGAGCTCGGTGCCGACGACTACCAGTTCGAGTCGCGGCTCAACGGCAAGCCGGCGGTCGCGATGGGCGTCTACCTGCGCCCGGGCGCCAACGCGCTCGAGCTCGCGAAGGCCATCCGCGCGAAGATGGACGCGCTGGCCACCGCCTTCCCGCCCGAGATCCGCTGGCAGGTCTCCTACGACACCACCAAGTTCGTCAACGCGTCGATCGAGCTGGTGCTGCACACCTTCGTCGAGGCCTTCGTCCTCGTGCTGGTGGTGGTCTACCTCTTCCTGGGCAGCCTGCGCGCCACCGTCATCCCGCTGATCGCGATCCCGGTGTCGATCGTCGGCACGCTCGCCGGCCTGCTGCTCGCCGGCTTCTCGATCAACATGCTGACGCTGTTCGGCATGGTGCTCGCGATCGGCATCGTGGTGGACGACGCGATCGTCGTGGTCGAGGCGGTCGAGAAGATCATGCACGACGAGCACTGCGACGCGCGGACCGCGGCCCGCAAGGCGATGCAGGGCATCGGCGGTGCGATCGTGGGCGTCACCGCGGTGATCTGCGCGGTGTTCGTGCCGATCGCCTTCCTGGGCGGCGTGACCGGCACGCTCTACAAGCAGTTCGCGATCACGATCACCATCTCGACGCTGCTGTCGGCGATCACCGCGCTCACGCTCACGCCCGCGCTGTGTGCGCTGATCCTCAAGCCGGGCATGACCAAGCTCAAGCCCATCCAGGTCTTCGACCGGCTGTTCAACCGCGTGACCGACGGCTACGCGGCCGCGGTCGGCGGGATGCTGTCGCGCAAGCTGGTGTTCCTGCTGGTCTACGGCGTGCTGATCGGCGGCGTGGTCTACCTGTTCGCGAAGATCCCCGGCGGCTTCGTCCCCGAGGAGGACAAGGGCACGATCTACGTGGTGGTCGACGCGCCGTCGGGCGCGTCGGTGGAGCGCACGCGCGAGGCGCTGAAGAAGGCCGAGGCGATCCTCGCCAAGGAAGCCACCGTCCAGGAGCAGATCGCGATCGTCGGCTTCTCGATCTTCTACCGCTACGCGAACCAGGCCTTCGTCTTCGCGACGCTCAAGCCCTGGGACGAGCGGCAGGGCGAGGGCGAGCACGTGAAGGCCGTGCTGCAGCGGCTCAACCGCCAGCTGCTGCAGATCCCCGAGGCACGCGTGTTCGCGCTGAACGAGCCGCCGATCTCGGGCATGGGCTCGGTCGCCGGCTTCGACTACCGGCTGCTGTCGCTCGACGGCGACCGCGCGAAGCTCGACGCCGCGGTGGCCGAGGTGGTGGCGGCCGCCCAGCAGGACCCGGCGCTGTTCGCGGTCCGCAGCGTGGCCGCACCGAACGTGCAGACGCTGTTCCTCGACGTCGACCGCAACAAGGCCAAGGCGCTGGGCGTGCCGCTGTCGGACCTGTACGCCACGCTCGGCAGCCTGCTCGGCTCGTCCTTCGTCAACCAGTTCACCGCGTTCGGCACCAGCCTGAAGGTGAAGCTGCAGGCCGAGCAGACCTACCGTGCCGACCCGGCCGCGCTGCAGCGCTTCCAGGTCCGCAACGCCGACGGCAACCTGGTGCCGATGGCCGCGCTGATGCGCACCGAGTGGCGCTCGGCGCCGATCGCGCTCACGCGCTACAACGGCTACCCGTCGATCCAGCTGAACGGCGCGCCCGCGCCGGGACGGTCCTCGGGCGAGGCGCTGCTCGCGATGGAGGCGATCTCGGCCGAGAAGCTGCCCGAGGGCACGACCTTCGAGTGGTCCGGCCAGTCGCTGCAGGAGCGGGTCGCGGGCGGGCAGGCGGCGGGGATCTTCGTGCTGTCGCTGATCTTCGTGTTCCTGTTCCTCGCGGCACTCTACGAGAGCTTCAGCCTGCCGGTGGCGGTGTTCCTGATCGTGCCGATCGCGATCCTGGGCGCGCTCGTGGCGCTGCTGCTGCGGCACAGCCCGAACGACGTGTTCTTCCAGGTCTCGCTGATCACGCTGGTGGGTCTCGCCGGCAAGAACGGCATCCTGATCGTGGAGTTCGCCAAGCAGCAGCACGAGGCGGGCATGAGCCTGCTCGACGCGGCGATCGACGCGGGTCGGCAGCGGCTGCGGCCGATCGTGATGACCTCGCTGGCCTTCATCCTCGGCGTGCTGCCGCTGGTGAAGGCCGACGGCGCGGGTGCCGCGACTCAGCACTCGGTGGGCACCGGCATCCTGGGCGGCATGATCGCGGCGACGCTGATCGGCGTGTTCTTCACGCCGCTGTTCTACTACGTGGTGTCTCGGCTGAGCGGCGCGCGGCAGGAGG
>JBAXJZ010000079.1:0-11447 GCA_037137595.1 Burkholderiales bacterium
GACCTGCCAGCCCGACAGGTAGATGGCCTTCAGGCCGGCCTTGACCTGCTGCATCGCCTGGTTGCCGGTCAGGGCACCCAGCGAGTTGACGAACGGCTCCTCGTTGATCAGCTTCCAGAGCTTCTCCGAGCCGCGCTTGGCGAGCGTGTGCTCGACCTGCAGCGAGCCGCGCAGCTTGACGACATCCTCGGCGGTGTAGCCGCGCTTGATGCCGCGCCAGCGGGGGCTGTCGGACCATTCTTTCTGGAGTTTCTGAGCTTCGAGTTCGCGGGACGACATGAGGAGGGCTCCCTTCGGTGAGTGACGGATAGACCGGAGCGGCGCTGCAGTCTTGTATAAGACTCTACGCCCCGATGCTGCGCGGCAACAGGTTTCGAGAGGATCCTCTACAACAGGCTTTCTCATGGTTTTTCAATGACATGGATAGCCCATTCCACGATACGCAACGAACTCTTCCACGCTGAAAAACCCGTACGGTGCAGCGCATCGACGGTTTTCCACGATGCGCAACGAGCTTTTCATTCGTGCAATGGACGATGGGGCGGCCCGCGACGCGCGGCCGGCGACCCCGCCCTCGCAGAGTCGCGTCAGCACGGACCCGGACCCGGGCATGGCCTTCGACGACGTCATCCGAACCCGCCGCAGCATCCGCGGCTTCAGGCAGTTCGACGCGCCCGCCTCGATCATCGTCACCGACGACCGCGCGCTCCACGGCAGCGGCATCCCCTTCGACTGCGGCCGCGTCGTCAACGGCCTGGTCAACGCGGCCTGGTCAACGCGGCCTGGTCAACGCGGCCTGGTCGCGCGGACTGGGCCGCGTGATCAACAGCCGGGGCATCATGCAGTCTCCGGTGGTGCGGGCCGAGGCGCGGATCCCCGACGACGAGGTGATCCAGACCTGCGTGGCGATCGGCTGGCCCGACAAGACCCGTCCGGCGAATGCCGTGGTGTCACGGCGCAGGCCACTGTCCGATTCGACGGTGCTCCTCGGTTTCGAGGACTGACTCCGCATCGCCGGGCGCAGGTAGACTCCGACGGGCGCAGCGTCCGCCGATCTGCCGCGCCCGCGCCCGGTCCGGTCCCCCACGGCGACCGGCCAGACAGGAGACCCGCTCATGCCCACCGCCGCACGCGTCGACCCGACCGACGTGTTCTCGCCCGACGAGTGGGCGGCACTCTGCGCGAAGTCACGCTGGCGCGGGCTGTGGCTGGTGATGCACTGCTGGGGCGCGATCGGGGTCTGCATGCTCCTGGGAGCGCGCTGGCCGTGGCTGATCCCGCTGCTGATCCCGCTGGTGGCCGCCCGCCAGCTCGGCCTGCTGATCCTGATGCACGACGCGGCGCACGGCGTGCTGCACCCGAACCGCCGGATCAACGACTGGGTCGGCCGCTGGCTGTGCTCGTCGGCGCTGCACGACTACCGGACACAGCACCTGCGGCACCACCGCTTCACCCAGCAGCCCGAGGATCCGGACCTGCCGCTGTCGCGCCCGTTCCCGATCGAGGCGGGCTCGCTCAGGCGCAAGATGCTGCGCGACGTCAGCGGCGCGAGCTTCCTGAAGCTGCGCCTGGGCATCGACCTGGAGGCCCGCAGGAAAGGCGGCGCGCGCCCCGGCGCGAAGGCGACCGACCTGCTGAGCACCGGCCTCGACCCGCGATTCGTCTGGGGCAACCTCGGCTTCTTCGCGGGCTTCGCGCTGGGCGGCCACGCCTGGCTCTGGATCGCGCTGTGGCTCGTGCCGCTCGCCCTGTGGTTCCCGCTGATCTACCGCATCCGCAACATCGCCGAACACGCGCTGGTGCCGGTCGGCGAGCCCGACCCGTACCGGCACGCCCGCACCACGCTCGCGTCGTGGTGGGAGCGCGCGCTGCTCGCGCCGTACTGGGTCAACTACCACGGCGAGCACCACCTGTTCACGCACCTGCCGTGCTGGAGCCTGCCGCGCGCGCACGCGCTGCTGGCGCGGCGGGGGGCGACGCAGCGGATGCTCGTGGCGCACGGCTACCGCGAGGTGCTGGCGCAGGCGGTGCGATCACCCGGCGATTGCACGGCGCCGGTCCCGCCCGCGTGACCGACCGGCCTTGCCGCGACGCGCGCCGTTGGCGGTCCTCGCCGATCAGGCCAGCTCGAACCCCTTGAACCCGCTGGCGATCATCTCGTCGCAGGCCCGGCGATAGGCCGGGATCCCGCCCAGATACGCGATCAGCTCCCGCTTGCTGCCGTCCGGGCCCTCGCGGCGGTACCACGAGTTCAGGTTGCGCCCGATCATGGTCGGCTCGGACACCGCCCGATGATGGTCCATCCAGGCCTGCTGGGTCTGCGCCGACGGATGGATCGAGTTGAAGCCGTTGCGACGCACGAAACCGATCGCATCGGCGATCCAGTCGCACTGCTGATCGACGCAGACGGGCACGTTGCAGATCGCGGCCGCCGGGGCGAAGGGCGCCATGGTCATGAAGAGGTTGGGAAAGCCGTGGACCTGCATCCCGACCGTGGTGCACAGCTCCTCGCTCCAGAGCTGCCTCAGCGAGACGCCGCCCTGGCCGCGGATGTCGATCCGGTTGATCGAACCGACGCCCGAATCGAAGCCGGTCGCGTAGATGATGACGTCGACCTCGTGGTACCCGGCCCGGGTGCGGATCCCGTGCGCGTCGATCGAGACGATCGGATCCTCCCGCAGATCCACCAGCGTGACGTTGTCGCGACCGAAGGTCTCGAAATAGCCGTTCTCCAGCGGGACACGACGGGTTCCGAAGCTGTAGTCGGTCGGGATCAGCTTGTCGGCCAGCCTCGGATCCGGGATGCGCTCGCGCATGCGGTCGCGCACGAACCCGGTCACGTAGGCGTTGGCCTGCGGATTGCTCTGGAAATCGGCGAAGGTGTTTCCCCAGATGCTGAGGTTGCCCGACTCCCAGATGCCCCGCATGTAGGCGTCGCGCCGATCCGCCGGCACGTCCTTGAAGTACGGCGGATCGTCGAAGACGAATCCGCCGCGCGACCAGCGCACCTTGCGGCTGAGCTCGTCGAAGGAGGCCCGCATCCACGCGAGGTCGGATTCGGTGATCTTCGGGTTCTTCATCGGCACCGCGTAGTTCGGGGTGCGCTGGAACACGGTGAGATGAGACACCTCGGGCGCGATGGTCTGGATGACCTGGATCCCGGTGGCCGCGGTGCCGATGACCGCCACCCGCTTGCCCGCGAGCTCGACCCCCTCCCGCGGCCAGTGACTGGTGTGGCAGCTCACGCCATCGAAGCGATCGTGCCCCTCGAAGGGCGGGATCTTCGGCGTCGACAGACCGCCGGTGTTGAGCACGACGAAGCGGGCGACCAGGACCTCACCGGTGTCGGTCGAGACACGCCACGTGCCGCGGGCGTCGTCGAAGATCGCCGAGGTCACCCGGGTGCCGAAGGTGATGTGCCGGCGCAGATCGAACCTGTCGACCACATGATTGACGTAGCGCTCGATCTCGGGCTGCGCGGGAAAGGTCTCGGTCCAGTCCGACTCGTCCCACAGCTCGCGCGAGAACCAGAACTGGTAGTGCGGGAAGTGCGAGTCGACGCGCGCTCCGGGATAGCGGTTCCAGAACCACACGCCCCCCACGCCGTCGGCGGCCTCGAACGCCCGCACGGTCAGTCCGTCCCGAAGCAGGCGATGGAGCTGATACACCCCGCCGATGCCGGCCCCCACCACGATCGCATCCAGCACCTGCGGCGTCGGCATCCCCGGATCGGTGCCCGGTTCGACGAGATCGGTCGACATGGGGTCTCCTTCTGGAAAGGTCGTTCTGAATCGAGCGGGCGCGGCCGCCATGTCTCGCGGTTCCTGACGGGACATTAGGTAATGGTGTTATCGATGTCAAGCATACGAGGGCGATCCGGACGTCCGTTGACCTACACTTCGACCCTGGCCATTCCGCGACCTGCGTCGAGCCTCCGATGAGTTCCGGCACCCCGCCCTCCGGCCGAGCACGGCGGCCGATCGACATGCGCTATCTCGAGAGCACGGTCGGCTATTCGATCCGGCGCGCGCAGATGGCGGTCTTCGAACACATCTATCGGAGCTTCGACGACAAGGCGCTCACGCTCGTGCAGTTCTCGGTGATGGCCGTTGCCGCGGACAACCCCGGCGTGACCCAGTCCGAACTCGCCCGCGTGCTGGCGGTCGAACGCCCCCGGATCGTTCCGATCCTCGACCGACTCGAGGCACTCGGCCTCGCCGAACGCGTGGTGAGCGAGCACGACAGGCGGAATCGCCAGATCGTCCTCACGACCGCGGGCGCGGCCCGACTGCGGGAACTCAAGCGCCGATTCGCGGCACACGAGCGGGAACTCGACGCCCTGCTCGGGACTCGGAAGGCCGGTTTCCTCGACGCGCTGCACCGCTTGAGCGGCATCGGGGAGTGACCGAGCCGCGGCGACGCCCCGGGCATGCGCCGTGTAAGCTCGCTCCCGCCATGACCGTCTACGTCGACGACGCCCGCACCCCGTTCCGCGGCTGGCGGATGTGCCACATGCTCGCCGACACCGACGAGGAACTGCAGGCGATGGCCGAGGCGCTCGGCCTGCAGCGCCGCTGGCAGCACGGCGACCACTACGACCTGAACGAGGAGGCCCGCGAGCGGGCCGTCGCCCTCGGCGCGGTCGAGATCGGCCGGCGCGAGGCCGCCGCGATGCGGGCCCACCGGCGCGTCCACGGCCACCTCGGCGAGCCGACCACGGCGCTCGTGTGGTTCCGGGTGAGCCTGCGGGTCCGCGTGCGGCGGGACTGACCGCCCTCCGGGGACGCCCGGTCCGCCCCGCACCGCCCGCATCCCCGGAACGGCCGTCGCGACACGGCCCCGCCATCTCGGTGACAATCGCGGCGGCCGCGCGCCCGCGTCGGCCCACCTCGATCGTCACCGCCCCACCCGCCATGACCGCCACGACTCCCCCGCCCTGGCAGCAGGCCGTGTTCGACGCGCTCAAGCGCGCCGGCGTCCGCCAGGTCGCCTACGTGCCCGACGCCGGCCACGCCCACGTGATCCGCAGCGCCATCGCCGATCCCGACATCGAGGACGTGGTCCTCACCACCGAGGAGGAAGGCGTGGCGCTGGCCGCCGGCGCCTGGCTCGGCGGCCAGCGCGCCGTGCTGCTGATGCAGAGCAGCGGCGTGGGCAACTGCGTGAACATGTTCTCGCTGCTCGCCAGCGCCGACATCCCGTTCGTCACGCTCGTGACGATGCGCGGCGAGTACGCCGAGTTCAACCCGTGGCAGGGCCCGATGGGCCGCGCCACGCCGGGTGCGCTCGAGCTGATGGGCATCACCGTGATGCGCGCCTCCGAGCCCGAGGCCGTGGGCGAGACCGTCGCGGCCGCGCTCGACGCCGCCTTCGAAGCCGGCGAGCGCGTCGCCGTGCTGCTGAGCCAGCGGCTGATCGGCCGCAAGAAATGGGTGACGCAATGACCGCCGCATCGACCTCCGCGCCCGCCACGCTCGAACGCCGTGCCTTCGTCGCCCACCTGCTCGGCCAGCTGCCCGACGCGCTGGTCGTCACCGGCCTGGGTTCGTCCGCCTACGACGTCTTCGCCGCCGGCGACCGCGAGACGAACTACTACCTCTGGGGCGCGATGGGCGGCGCGGCCGCGCTCGGCCTGGGCCTCGCGCTCGCGCAGCGCGAGCGCGACGTGCTGGTCGTCACCGGCGACGGCGAGCAGCTGATGGGCCTGGGCGCGCTCGCCACCATCGGCGCGAAGCGGCCGCCGAACCTGTCGATCGTGGTGCTCGACAACGGCCACTACGGCGAGACCGGCATGCAGCGCAGCCACACCGGGCTGGGCACCGACCTGGTCGCGGTGGCCCGCGGCTGCGGGATCGAGCGGTCGATGCACGTGCGCGATGCGGGCGACCTGGCCGCGTTCGTCGCCCGTCTGCGCGAGCGCGCGGGGCCGGTGTTCGCGCAGGCGGCGATCCGTGCGACCGACCCGCCGCGGGCGCTGCCGCCGCGCGACGGTCCGTACGTGAAGAACCGGTTCCGCGCGGCGCTGGGGCTGAAGCCGTTCTGAGCGACGGGCCGGCCGCGGCTGTGCACTGACGCCGAGCGGGACGAACCGAGCCGGTACGCGGCGTGAGCGCCCCCCACTGAGACAGGAGAGGACGACCGATGGACTTCGACTACACCGACGAGCAGCTCGAGATCGAGCGCGCCGTCGCCGCGATCTGCAGGCGCTTCGACGATGCCTACTGGCTCAGGAAGGACCGCGAGGGCGGCTTCCCGCACGACTTCCACGCGGCCTTCGCGGAGGCCGGCTGGCTCGGCATCGCGATGCCGCAGGACGTGGGCGGCGCGGGCCTCGGCATCGCCGAGGCGATGATCATGATGCGAACCATCTCGGCCTCGGGCGCGGGCATGTCGGGCGCGTCGGCGATCCACATGAACATCTTCGGCCTGCACCCGGTGGTGGTGAACGGCACCACCGAGCAGCGGCAGCGCTGGCTGCCGCCGCTGATCGCCGGCAAGCACAAGGCCTGCTTCGGCGTCACCGAGCCGAACACCGGGCTCAACACGCTGAAGCTGAAGACGCGCGCGGTCCTGAAGGGCGACCGGTACGTGGTCCACGGCCAGAAGGTCTGGATCTCCACCGCGCAGGTGGCCGACAAGATCCTGCTGCTGGCGCGCACCGCGGACCCCGACCCGAAGGCGCCCACCCGCGGCCTCACGCTGTTCTACACCGACCTCGACCGCACCAGGATCGAGGCGCGCGAGATCGACAAGCACGGCCGCAAGGCGGTAGACTCGAACCAGCTCTTCATCGACGGCCTGGAGATCCCCGTCGAGGACCGGATCGGCGAGGAAGGCCGGGGCTTCGAGTACATCCTGCACGGTCTGAACCCCGAGCGGCTGCTGATCGCCGGCGAGGCGATCGGACTCGGGCGGGTCGCGCTCGAGCGCGCCGCGCGCTACGCGAACGAGCGCATCGTCTTCGACCGGCCGATCGGCAAGAACCAGGGCATCCAGCATCCGCTCGCCGAACGCTGGATCGAGCTGCAGGCGGCCGACCTGATGACGCTGCGCGGCGCGTGGCTCTACGACCGCGGCCGCCCCTGCGGCGCCGAGGCCAACGCCGCGAAGTACATGGCGGCCGAGGCCGGCTACAGGGCCTGCGAGACGGCCGTCCTCACGCACGGCGGCATGGGCTACTCGAAGGAATTCCACGTCGAACGCTGGCTGCGCGAGGCGATGCTCACCCGGATCGCGCCGATCTCGCCGCAGCTGATCCTCAGCTTCATCGCCGAGAAGGCGCTGGGGCTGCCCAAGTCCTACTGATCCCGTCCGAACCGAGCCGACCGATGTCCGTCCTCTTCACCCCGTTCGAACTGCGCGGCGTGCGCCTGCCGAACCGCGTCGCGATCTCGCCGATGTGCCAGTACTCCGCCCACGACGGCTGGCCTTCGGACTGGCACACGAAGCATGTCGGCCGGATGGCCGACGGCGGCGCGGGCCTGGTGATCCTGGAGGCCACCGCTGTCGAGAAGCGCGGCCGCGGCACCTGCGGCGACCTCGGCCTGTGGGACGACGCGCAGGTGCCGGCGATGCGCGCGCTGGCGACCACGATCGAGGCCGGCGGCGGGGTCGCCGGGATCCAGATCGGCCACGCGGGGCGCAAGGCCGGCGGGCAGCGCCCCTGGCACGGCAACGGCCCGATGAGCGAGGACGACGCGCGGCTGCGCGGCGAGGTGCCGTGGCCGGCCGTGGCGCCCTCGGCGCTCGCGGTCAACGAGAAGTGGCCGGTCCCGCGCGAACTGCGCGCCGACGAGATGGCCGGCCTCGTCGAGTCGTTCCGGCTGGCTGCGCGACGGGCGGTCGCGGCGGGCTTCCGCTTCGTCGAGGTCCACGCCGCGCACGGCTACCTGCTGCACGAGTTCCTGTCGCCGCTGTCGAACCGCCGGACCGACGACTGGGGCGGCTCGCTCGCGAACCGCATGCGGCTGCCGCTCGCGGTGGTCCAGGCGGTCCGCGACGCGCTCGGCCCCGACCGGCTGCTGTCGGTGCGGATCTCGTCGGTCGACGGCGCCGAGGGCGGCTGGTCGCTCGACGACAGCGTGGCCTTCGCACGCGAGCTCGCGCGCCGCGGCGTCGACTTCGTCGACTGCTCGTCGGGCGGCATCGCCGGCCCCGCCACCGCGGCCAACGACCGGTTCGCGGTGAAGCGATTCCCCGGCTTCCAGGTGCCCTTCGCCGAGCGCGTGAAGCGCGAGGCCGGCATCGCGACGATCGCGGTCGGCCTGATCACCACGCCCGAGCAGGCCGAGGCGGTGGTCGCAGAAGGGCGGGCGGACATCGTCGCCATCGGCCGGCAGGCGCTCGTCGAGCCGAACTGGCCGCTGCAGGCGGCCTTCGCGCTCGGCGACGATCGCGACTGGTCGCGCTGGCCGGCGCAGTACGGCTGGTGGCTGGCGCGCCGCGGCGGGATCGAGGATCCGACCGGCCGCAGCGGCCGCTGAACGCGGCCGGCGGCCGACGGGCTCAGGCCGCCGCCGCCTTCGCCCGTTGCCGCATCGCGAGCCAGGCCACGCCCGCCCCCGTCAGCGCCACCGGGAGCAGCGACCCGAGGTTCAGCAGCGTCCAGCCCTGCGTGGTCACCAGCACGCCCGAGCTGAACGAGGTCAGCGTCATCGTCGCGAATACGCAGAAGTTGATCGCGCCCTGCGCGCGGTCCTTCTCCTCAGGCGCGTAGGTCTTCAGCGCCAGCGTGGTGCCGCCGGTGAACACGAAGTTCCAGCCCACGCCGAGCAGGAACAGCGCGATCCAGAAGTGGTGCAGCTCGACGCCCGACAGCGCGATCACGATGCACATCAGCGTGAGCATCACGCCCGCGCCCATCACGTTCAGCACGCCGAACCGCTTGATGAGCGACCCCGTGAAGAAGCCCGGGGCGAACATGCCGATCACGTGGCCCTCGAGCACGAAGGCCGCGTCGGAGAACGGCAGCCCGCACTGCTGCATCGCCAGCGGCGTCGCGGCCATCAGCAGGTTCATCACGCCGTAGCCCAGTGCGCTCGCGCCCGCGGCGACGATGAACATCGGCTGTCGCATGATCTCCGACAGCGGCCGGCCGCCCGACTGCCCGGCCTTGCGGACCGGCGCGGGCGGGAAATCGATCGTCGACATCAGGACCAGCGCGATCAGCGCCACCACGGCCAGCGCGAGATAGGCCCCCACGAAGGGCAGCGCGGCGAGATCGCGGGTGTGCGACGCGAGGTTGGGCCCGATCACAGCGCCGATCAGCCCGCCCGCCATCACCCACGACACCGCCTTCTCGCGCGTGTCCGGCGCGGCGAGCTCGGCCGCGGTGAACCGGTAGAGCTGCCCGTTGGCCGAGTAGTAGCCGGCCACCAGCGTCGCGAAGCACATCAGCCAGAAGTTCTGGATCCAGGCGGCCCACGCGCAGAGCAGCACGGAGACCAGCGCCGTCACCAGGCCGAGCTGAAAGCTGACCCGGCGGCCGAAGCGCGACTGGGTCCAGGCCACCGGACCGGTGAACAGCGCGCCGCCCACCACGTAGGCCATCACCGGCAGCGTCGCCATCCATCCGAAGGGCGCGAGCGACAGGCCGACCAGGCCGTTGATCGCGATGAAGGTGACGTTGTTGGTGAGGAACAGGCCCTGCAGCAGGGTCAGGGTCCAGAGGTTGCGGTTCATCGAGGGGCGGGGTCGTTCGGGCGGGCGGCAGGTCGCCGGTCCCGCAGGGTAGCCCCGGACGGCCCTCTCGTGCCCGTCGACGGTTCCGAACTTGGACCCCGACCGGGCGCCGTGCCCCGGCCGGTTCCCGCAGGATCCGCCCGCCGCGTCAGAGCGAGCGCATCAGCCCGCCGTCCACGCGCAGGTTCTGCCCCGTGATGTACCCCGCGCCCGGCCCCGCCAGGAAGGCCACGGTCGCTGCGATCTCATCGCTCGTGCCGTAGCGCTGCATCGGGACCGCGCCGCGCCGTTCCTCGGTGGCCGGCAGGCTGTCGATCCAGCCCGGCAGCACGTTGTTCATCCGGATGTTGTCCGCGGCGTGGCTGTCCGCGAACAGCTTGGTGAACGCGGCGAGCCCCGCGCGGAACACCGCCGAGGTCGGGAACAACGACGCCGGCTCGAAGGCCCAGGCCGACGAGATGTTGACGATCGAGCCGGACTTCTGGGCCTTCATCGTCGGCACCACCCGCCGGGTCGCGCGCACGACGTTGAGCAGGTAGACCTCCATGCCGCGGTGCCATTCCGAATCCGGGATCTCGAGCACCGGCCCGCGCGGCCCGTGGCCCGCGCTGTTGACCAGCACGTCGATGCGTCCCCAGCGGGCCAGCACCGCGTCGACCAGCCGGCCGACGTCCTCGTCCGACTGGTTCGATCCGGTGACGCCCAGTCCGCCCAGTTCCGTCGCCAGCGCCTCGCCCTTGCCCGACGACGACAGCACCGCCACGTGGTACCCGTCCGCCGCGAGGCGTCTGGCCACCGCCGCGCCCATGCCGCTGCCCCCCGCGGTGACGATGGCGACCCGTCCTGTGTCCATGTCCTGTCTCCTGTCCGTGGTGTCCGACCGGCCGCAAGGCTAGCACCCCTCGCCGCGGGCCCCGGCCCCCAGGCCTCGCCTCGGAGCACGCCGCGGCGTCAGAATGCGGGTCCCGACCCCGCACCGCGACGCGCCGCAGGCCCCGCCCGTGACCCCGCTCCCACCGATCGACACCCCCGTCGCCGTCGTCGACGTGCCGCGCATGACGCGCAACATCGCGCGCATGCAGTCCCGCGCCGACGCGCTCGGCGTGGCCTTCCGGCCGCACGTGAAGACCAGCAAGTGCCCGGCGGTGGTCGAGGCGCAGCGTGCCGCCGGCGCCCGCGGCATCACCGTCTCCACGCTCAAGGAGGCGGAGCACTTCTTCGCCGCCGGCGTGACGGACATCCTGTACGCCGTGGGCATCGCGCCTTCGAAGCTGCCGCAGGTCGCCGCGCTGCGCCGCCGCGGCTGCGACCTCAAGGTGATCGTCGACAACCCGGTGGCCGCGCGCGCGATCGCCGACCTCGCCGCCTCGGACGATCTCGGCCTCGAGGCCTGGATCGAGATCGACACCGACGGCCACCGCTCCGGCATCGAGCCCGAGGACGCGCTGCTGCTCGAGGTCGGGCGGATCCTGCACGACGGCGGCGCGCGGCTGGGCGGCGTGATGACCCACGCGGGCTCGAGCTACGACTGCACCGACGAGGCCTCGCTGCGGGCGGTCGCCGAGGGCGAGCGCGCCGGCGCCGTGCATGCCGCGCGACGGCTGCGCGACGCGGGCCTGCCCTGCCCGGTGGTGAGCGTCGGCTCGACGCCGACGGCGCTGGCTGCCGCGCACCTCGACGGCGTGACCGAGCTGCGCGCCGGCGTCTACGTGTTCTTCGACCTGGTGATGCACAACGTCGGCGTGTGCGCGATCGACGAGATCGCG
>JBAXJZ010000080.1:0-11224 GCA_037137595.1 Burkholderiales bacterium
CGGCCGCGCTCGCGCGCGGGCTCCAGGCGCGGGTCGGGGTCGGGCTCGACGGGCAGCCCGCGCGACGCGTGGGCGACGAAGGCCGCCAGCGCGAGCCGCTCGCGCGACTCGGGCGCGCCGCGGGGCGCCTGCTGCTGCCGCTCGCGGCAGAGCGCGATCCGCTGCGA
Organism: Burkholderiales bacterium; assembly: GCA_037137595.1. GTDB lineage: Bacteria > Pseudomonadota > Gammaproteobacteria > Burkholderiales > Burkholderiaceae_E > UBA4615. The sequence continues at coordinate 168 of JBAXJZ010000080.1, forward strand.
CAGCGACACCGGCGCGCCGCTGGCTTCGTCCCAGCGCGGATGGCGGGCCGCCGCGCCACGCATCGAGGCACGGGCGTCGCCATGGCAATCGGCGCAGGCGCGCCGCGCCGCGCCGGCGGGCGTCGACCACAGCGTCTCGCCCTCGCGGACAGAGAGCATCCCCGGGTTCGACGCGTCGTCGCGCTGCATCGACTGCGTGGCCGGCCCCATCGTGTCGAAGCCCGACCGCAGCGGGACGGGGCCGCCGGCCGCGACTGCCGACCCGGCGAGCGCCACCAGCGCGATCGCGAGGTGCCGCGGGCTCACTCGACGACGATCGTCGCGGTCGCGACGATCGCCTCGCCGCGGTCGTCCTCCCAGCGGAACTCGAAGGTGCCGCTGCGGGTCGCGACGGTGGTGAAGACGACGTAGGGATTCGCGGTGATCGCCGGGAACAGCTCGGCGCGGAACACCTCGGCGCCGTCGTAGCGGCAGACGAAGGTGTGGACGATGTGGCGCGGCAGCAGCCGGCCGTCGGAGCCCGGCCGGTAGCCGGTCTCCATCGGGTGCGCGGCCATCGCGGTGACCTCGATCACCTCGCCGGCGCGCGCGCGCGGCGGCACCCTCACCAGCGCCTGCGCCATCAGCCGCCGCTCCCCGCCTCGGGCTCGGGCTCGATGCACGCGGCGAGCGTCACGATCACGTCGACCGCATGCTGCCGGAAGCTGCCGTCCGACAGTTCGGCGAGGGCGACGATCCGCTGCGAATCCGCCATCCTCATCCGGGTCGCGACCTGTCCGCGGCCGCTGCGCGGACCGAGGTGGAAGACGGCGACCTGCGGCTGCGGGTTCTTCTCGTTGAAGACGGCGATCCGCCGGACGTGCAGGCCCGGTGCCGGATCGACGCGGACCGAGACCGGCACCGAGTTGCCGTTCTCGACCAGACCGGGCACGTCGAGCAGCATCCCGCCGTCGCGCGGTGCCGCGCCGCCGGTGAAGGCGGCGATCGCCGCGCGCATCGACGCGGGCGTCGCACCGGCCGGCGGAACCGCCACGAGGCAGGCGGCGGCCGCGAGGCCGCGCAGCGCGTCGCGGCGCGAAGCGTGCGTCGGAGCCGGCCCCGGGGCCGGGGCCGCCGCGGTCGCGACCGGGCCGCTCGTCGCGTCGCCTGCATCGGGCCGGCTCATCGCGCGCCCGTCGCCGGCGGTTCGCGCAGCGTGACGAGGAACGCGACCACGTCCTCCACCTGCTGCGCGTCGAGGATCGGCCGGCCGCGGACGGCCGGCGCCACGCGCTCGAGGCCGTCGACCCGGTGGTAGGACGGCATCACCGAGGCCGGGTTCAGCCGGCGTCCGTCGACGATGCGCAGCCTCAGCTGGCCTTCGGTCCAGCGGTCGCCGGCACCGGCGAGGTCCGGCGCGAGCTCGCCCTGGAAGCGCTCCTCGGGGAACGGTCCGCGATGGCAGAGCAGGCACAGCCCTCGGCTGCGGTCGGCGACGATGGCGCGGCCGCGGCCGGCATCGCCGCGCAGGCCCTGCAGCGGCGCGTCGATCGCGTCCTCGGCGGCGGTCGATGCGCCGGCGGCGAGACCGAGGCCGAGCGCGGCGACGGCGATCGCCCGCCTTCGCCGCGCGCCGACCCGGCGGACCGCCACCGTCACGCCCGCTTCAGGTCCGTGTGCCTCAGCGGCAGGCGTCGCACCCGCACGCCGGTCGCCGCGAAGACCGCGTTCAGCACCGCCGGCGCCGCGACCGCGATCGTCGGTTCGCCCACGCCGCCCCAGAAGCCGCCCGAGGGCATGACGATCGTCTCGACCTTCGGCATCTCGGCGAGCCGCATCACCTCGTAGGTGTTGAAGTTCTCCTGCTCGACGCGGCCGTCCTTCACCGTGCACTCGCCGTACAGGCAGGCCGACAGCCCGTAGGCGAACGAGCCCTCCACCTGCGCGGCGATCTGCTGCGGGTTGACCGCGTGACCGGGGTCGGTGGCGGCGACGATGCGGTGGACCTTGACCGCGCCCTCCTTCGAGACCGACACCTCGGCCACCGCCGCGGTATAGCTGCCGAAGCCCATGTGCTGCGCCAGGCCGCGGAACACCCCGGGGGCGGCCGGCCGGCCCCAGCCCGCGCGCTCGGCGGCGGCGTTCAGCACCGCGAGGTGCTTCGGGTGCTTCTGCATGTGCCGGCGGCGGAACTCGAGCGGGTCGACGCCCGCCGCGAGCGCCAGCTCGTCCATGAAGCACTCGAGGTAGATCGCGTTCTGGTTGTGGTTGACCCCGCGCCAGAAGCCGGGCGGCACGTGCGGGTTGCGCATCGCGTGGTCGATCAGCAGGTTTGGCACGTCGTAGCCGAAGGCGCCGTCGCCCGAGGGTGTCAGGCCCTGGAACGCGACCGGGTCGCGACCGTCCTGCAGGTTCTGCGGCGCGACACCGGCGAGGATCGACTGCCCCGAGAGCCGGAAGTGCATCGCCACCACCCGGCCCTGGGCGTCGAGCCCGCCGACGAGCTTCGCCTGCGTGATCGGGTGGTAGCGGCCGTGGGTCATGTCCTCCTCGCGGGACCACAGCAGCTTGACCGGCACGCCGGGCATCGCCTTCGCGATCGCGATCACCTGCGGGATCCAGTCCTGGAAGCCGCGTCGACCGAAGCCGCCGCCCAGCGGCAGCTTGTAGACCTCGCAGCGGGCGATCGGCAGGCCGGCGGCGGCGGCGGTGGCCGCGAGCGAGGCCTCGCCGTTCTGCGTCGGCGTCCAGACCTCGCAGCGCTCGGGCGTCCAGCGCGCCGTCGCGTTCATCGGCTCCATCGTCGCGTGATTCTGGTACGGGTAGCCGTAGACGGCCTCGACGCGCTTCGCGGCGCCGGCCAGCCCGGCCTGCACGTCGCCGGCCCGGTTGCCGACGAAGGCCTCCTTCGCCTCGAGGCCCTCGCTCAGCACCTTCGCGATCGACTCGCTCGAGACGGCGCGAGCGGCGCCGGCATCCCAGTCGATCGGGAGCGCGTCGAGCGCGGTCTTCGCCTGCCACCAGTGCTCGGCGACCACCGCGACCGCGTCGTCGCCCACCTGCATCACGCGCTTCACGCCCGGCATGCCCTGGACCTTCGCCGCGTCGAAGCGGGCGACCTTGCCGCCGAACACCGGGCAGGCGCGGATCGCGGCGTTCAGCAGGCCGGGCATCTTCAGGTCGGCCCCGTAGACGAGGCTGCCGTTCAGCTTCGGCGCGGTGTCCAGCCGCGGCAGCGGCTTGCCGGCGATCTTCCAGTCCTTCGGGTCCTTCAGCGCGGGGTTCTCGGGCACCGGCAGCGCGGCGGCCGCGCCGGCGAGCTGGCCATAGCGCAGCCGCCGGCCGCTCGCCGGATGGACCACCGTGCCGGCCTCGGCGCGGCAGTCGGCGGCGGGCACGCCCCAGCCCGCGGCGGCCGCCTGCACGAGCATCAGGCGCGCGGCCGCACCGCCCTGCCGGACGTAGTCGTGCGACTCGCGGATGCCGCGGCTGCCGCCGGTGGAGAAGTTGCGCCAGACGCGGTTGCGGGCGAGGTTCTGCCCGGGCGTCGGGTATTCCGTGGTGACCTTCGACCAGTCCGCCTCCAGCTCCTCGGCCACCAGCTGAGCGAGGCCGGTCAGCGTGCCCTGCCCCATCTCCGAGCGGGCGATGCGGATGACGACGGTGTCGTCGGGCCTCACCACGACCCAGGCGTTCAGTTTGGGGACGGGTGACTGGGCGACGGCGTCGCCGGCCCAGGGGAGCGCCATGCCGATCGACAGGCCGCCCGCGGCGGCGGCCGTGCCGACGACGAAGCGGCGCCGGGCGGGCGCGGGGACATCGGCGGGGCGGGCCTGCGGGTTCGCTGCCATCGTGGTCGCCCTCTCAGGCCTTCGGCGGGCCGCCGTCGGCGGCCACGTGGATCGCCGCGCGGACGCGGTTGTAGGTGCCGCAGCGACAGATGTTGGTCATCGCGTCGTCGATCTCGGCGTCGGTCGGCTTCGGCGTGGCCTTCAGCAGGGCCGCGGCCGCCATGATCATCCCCGACTGGCAGTAGCCGCACTGCGGCACGTCGAGCGCCAGCCACGCCTTCTGCACCGGGTGCCCGGAGTCCGCCGACAGGCCCTCGATCGTGACGATCTTCTGACCGGGCTGGAGCGCCGACACCGGCATCGCGCAGCTGCGCAGCGCGACCCCGTCGAGGTGGACGGTGCACGCGCCGCACTGGGCGACGCCGCAGCCGTACTTGGTGCCGGTCAGCCCGAGCTGCTCGCGCAGGACCCACAGCAGCGGCGTGTTCGGGTCGGCCTGGAACTCCATGTTCCGGCCGTTCACGTTCAGAGTCGGCATCGTCTCTCCCTCGAGCGGTCTCCCGAGGACCTTAGCCGATCGCACAGCCCGGACACCACCCCAGGGGTCGCTTTTCGGGACGCCCGACCGCCGATCGGCGTACAAATGCCGAACCTTCCTTGTCTTGGACACTTGACAATTGAGACTGTAAGGCGACAATGACAGTCGCGGCACCCTCGTGCGGGACCAGCACGAACCAAGCGTCAACTTTCAAGGAGTTCGCACCATGTCCAATCCGACTGCGTCCGATCCGAACCGGGTCTGGCCGACCGGTTTGACGGAGCCGGAAGCCGAGGAGCTTCACCGGCATCTGATCCAGGGCACCCAGATCTTCGGCGTCATCGCGGCGCTGGCGCATCTGCTGGCCTACATCAACTCGCCCTGGCTGAAATAAGGGGATTCTCATGATCTACGGAAAGATGTGGCTCCACGTGAAGCCGTCGACCGGTATCCCGCTGTTCCTGGGTGCCGTGGCGGTCAGCTCGTTCGCCGTCCACGTCGCTCTGCTCACGAACACCACGTGGGTGAAGCGGTTCCTGAACGGCGACAAGGTGGCCAAGTCGGCCCAGGTCGAGGAGGCGCCGATCGCGACGCTGCCCGATCCGGGATCGACGGTGCTCGCAGCGGCCGCGCCGCAGGCGAACAAGTAAGGCGTCCGCCCGATCGCGCTGCGCGCCACGGGCGGGGCCTCCGGGTTCCGTCCGTGCGCGCTGCGGCGCATCCGCCCCGGTCCTGAGGGTCCGCCGTCCTTCCCGCCGTCCCGTCATCCGCCACATGCCCCGTCGCCGCGCCGTCATCGCCCCCCGCCGCCGTACCGGCCCCGAGCCGGACCGCAGTGCGCGGACCGCGCGATCGGCCGACCGGCACGCCGGGCGCGGAGTCCGTCGATGAACGCCCTCGCCCGCCAGCTCGTCCGCGGCTGGGTCGGTCTCGGCACGCGCTTCCTCCCGTTCGCCGACGCGGCCTCCCCCGATCTGCCGCTGCCCCGCCTGCTGCGCCTCGCGCTGTTCCAGGTCTCGGTCGGCATGGCCCTCGTGCTGCTGGTGGGCACGCTGAACCGCGTGATGATCGTCGAGCTCGGCGTGCCGGCCTCGCTGGTCGCGGTCATGCTCGCGCTGCCCGTGCTCTACGCGCCGCTGCGCGCGCTGGTCGGTCATCGCTCCGACAATCACCGCTCCGAGCTCGGCTGGCGCCGGGTGCCCTTCATCTGGATGGGGACCCTCGTGCAGTTCGGCGGGCTCGCGATCATGCCGTTCGCGCTGCTGGTGCTCGCCGGACGAGGTGATTCGCCGTCCTGGCCCGCGTGGATCGGACCGCTGTCGGCCGGTCTCGCGTTCCTGCTGGTCGGCGCCGGCCTGCACACGGTCCAGACCGCGGGCCTCGCGCTCGCGACCGACCTGTCGCCGCCGGAGTCCCATCCGAAGATCGTCGGCCTCATGTACGTGATGCTGCTGGCCGGCAGCATCGTCTCGGCGGCCGTCTTCGGCACGCTGCTGGTGGACTTCAGCCCGGCCAAGCTGGTCCAGCTGATCCAGGCCTCGGCGGTGGCGACGCTGGTGCTCAATACCGTCGCCCTCTGGAAGCAGGAGACGCGACGACCGAAGCGCTTCCTGGCGGCGCGGGAGACGCCGGAGTTCGGCGTCGCGTGGCGCGCCTATGCGTCGGCCCCGGGCACGCGCGGGCGACTCGTCGCGATCGGGCTGGGCACGATGGCCTTCAGCATGCAGGACGTCGAGGCCGACGTGCTCTGGGTCGTCGGCGGCCTGTACGGCAATCTCGAGGCGCTGCACACCCTCGCGCGTCTCGTCGGGCGCGAGCGCGCGACGCGGGTCGAGGTCGTGCTCAACGGCGACTACCACTGGTTCGACGCCGACGGCGGGACCTTCTCCGCCATCGAGGCCGGGGTCGCCGGGTGGCGGTCGATGCGCGGCAACGTCGAGACCGAACTCGCCCGGCCCGCATCCGACGACGGCCCCGACGCCGGCTGCGGCTGCGCGTATCCGGACGACGTGCCGCAGGAGGACGTGGACCGCTCCAACGCGATGATCGCGCGGCTGCGCGAGACCGCGCGCGCCGTCGGCGCCGCCGATACGCTCGCCGCGCTGCCGATGCTGCGCCGCGCGGTCGTGGGCGGCCTGCGCGTCGGCCTCGTCCACGGCGACGACCGCGCGCTCGCCGGCTGGCGGCTCGCGCACGACACGCTCGAGGCGAGCCGTGCCGACGGCCTGGACGCGGCGTTCGACGAGGCGGCGCTCGACGTGATCGCCAGCAGCCATACCTGTCTGCCGGTCGCCGACGGCTGGGCCTCGTCGATCGGCGGTCGGCCGCTGGCGGTGATCAACAACGGCGCGGCCGGCATGGCCAACCTCGCCGGCACGCGGTTCGGGATCGCGACGCGGATCGCCGCGCCGGGCGTGCCCGAGCCGGACGGACTGCGTGTGCTGTGGCGTGCGGAGCGCCGGGGCGTGGACGTCGCCGCGGTGGCGGTCGAGTTCGACCTCGCCGCCTTCCTCGACCGGTTCGACCGCGTCTGGCCCGCCGGATCGCCGGCCGAGCGCTCCTACCGGTCGCGGATCACCGTCGGCACCGCCTACCCGGCGGCCCGGGCGCCGCGCGGCGCCTTCCGCGCGCCGGCATGAGTCCACCCGCGACGGCGGCCGCGTCCGATCCCGCCGCGCCGCGCGCCGGCGGCACCGGACGGCGTGTCGCGCTGGTGGCGGTCGTCGCCGCCGCGATCGCGCTAGCCTTCGCGTTCGACCTCGACAGGCTGCTCACGCTGGAGGCGCTGAAGGCCCGCCGCGACGCGCTGCAGGCCCTCGTCGACGCGCGTCCCGTCGCCAGCGCGGCGGCCTTCTTCACGGTCTACGTGGTCGCCGCGGCGCTGTCGCTGCCCGGCGCGGCCACCGCGCTGACGCTGCTCGGCGGCGCGCTCTTCGGCCTGGGTTGGGGCGTGGTGCTGGTGTCCTTCGCCTCGAGCGTCGGCGCCACGCTGGCCTTCCTCGCCGCGCGCTTCCTGCTGCGGGAACCGGTGCGCGCGCGCTTCGGCGCGCGGCTCGCCGCGATCGACGAGGGCGTGCGGCGGGATGGCGCGTTCTACCTGTTCTCGCTGCGGCTGATCCCGCTGTTCCCGTTCTTCCTCGTGAACCTCGCGATGGGCCTGACGCCGATCGCCACGCGGACCTACTACGTCGCGAGCCAGCTCGGCATGCTCGCGGCCACCGTCGTCTACGTGAACGCCGGCACCGAGCTCGCGCGGATCGACTCCGTCCGCGGGCTGCTGTCGCCGGGGCTGATCGCGTCGTTCGTGCTGCTCGGCCTGCTGCCGCTCGCGGCCCGGCGTGCGCTCGACGCGATCGCGAGGCGGCGGGTCTATCGGGGTCACGCGAAGCCGGCGCGCTTCGATCGCAACCTGGTGGTGATCGGGGCGGGCAGCGGCGGGCTCGTCACCGCGTACATCGCCGCGACCGTGCGCGCCTCGGTGACGCTGGTCGAACGGCACCGGATGGGCGGCGACTGCCTGAACACCGGCTGCGTGCCCTCGAAGGCACTGCTGCGCACCGCGAAGCTGGTCGCGCAGGCGCGCCGATCGACAGAACTCGGCATCCGCCGGATGGACATCGAACTCGACTTCGCCGAGGTGATGGCCCGCGTGCGCGACGTCGTCCGGCGCATCGAGCCGCACGACTCGGTCGAGCGCTACACCGAGCTGGGCGTCGATGTCGTGCAGGGGGACGCGCGCGTCGTCGGTCCGTGGGAGATCGAGATCCGCGGCGCCGACGGGACGACGCGCCGGCTCACCACCCGCTCGATCGTCGTCGCCACCGGTGCGCGCCCGGTCGTCCCGCCGATCCCCGGGCTGGCCGAGGCCGAGCCGCTGACCTCCGAGACGGTCTGGGAGCTGAACGAGCTGCCGCGCCGGCTGCTCGTGCTGGGCGGCGGCCCGATCGGATGCGAGCTCGCGCTCGCGTTCGCCCGGCTCGGGTCGTCGGTGGTCGTCGTCGAGGCCGGACCGCGGCTGCTCGCCCGCGAGGACGACGAGGTCTCGGCCTTCGTGGCGGCGCGCTTCGCCGACGAGGGCATCGCGGTGCACTGCGGCACGCGCGCCGTGCGCGTCGAGGCCGGACACACGATGGTCGTCGACACGGGGGAGGGCGAGGCGCGGCTGCCCTTCGACCGCGTGCTCTGCGCGGTCGGCCGCCGCGCGAACCTGGAGGGCAGCGGGCTCGAGGCGCTCGGCGTGACCCGCCGGGCCGACGGCACCGTCGAGGTCGACGCCTGCCTGCGGACGCGCTTTCCGAACATCCTCGCCGTCGGCGACGTCGCCGGCCCCTACCAGTTCACGCACGCCGCCGCGCACATGGCGTGGTACGCGGCGGTGAACGCGCTGTTAGGCGGGTTCAGGCAGTTCCGCGTCGACTGGCGGCTGATGCCGGCCTGCACCTTCGTCGACCCCGAGGTCGCGCGGGTCGGGCTGAACGAGCGCGAGGCGCGCGAGCGCGGCGTGGCGTTCGAGGTGACGCGCTACGGGCTCGACGACCTCGACCGGGCGATCGCCGACGGCGCCGCGCACGGCTGGGTCAAGGTCCTGACCGAGCCCGGCCGCGACCGGATCCTGGGCGCGACCGTGGTCGGCGAGCACGCCGGCGAGCTCATCGCGGGCTGGGTGTCGGCGATGAAGCACGGTCACGGGCTGAATGCGGTCCTCGGCACGATCCACGCCTATCCGACCTTCGCCGAGTCCGCGAAGTACACGGCCGGGGCGTGGAAACGCGCGCGCGCCCCCGAGCGCCTGCTCGGCTGGGTGGGGCGGTGGCATCGGTGGCGGCTCGGGTGAGCGCCTCGGGGCCGTCGAGGGTCGGGGCGCACGCACCCGCCCGCCGTCGTCTGCTGCGCGTGCTGCCGCTCGGGACCGTCGGGTCATGGTCCGCGGTGGTCGCCGGCATGCTGCTCGATCCTGTCCCCGCGCGGGCCGCCGCGCCCGATCCGACCCATGCCGCGCTCGACGCGCTGCTGCGCCGGCACGTCGCCTGGAACGCGGCCGGCACCGCGACCACCGTCGACTACCGCGGCTTCGCCGCCGACCGGTCGGCGCTGCGTGCGGTGCTCGACGGCTTCGAGGCGGTGCCACGCGCGGAGTTCGACCGGTGGCCGCGCGCCGATCGCTTCGCGTTCCTGGTCAATGCCTACAACGCGTTCACGATCGAGCTGGTGCTGACCCGCTGGCCCGATCTCGCGTCGATCAAGGACCTCGGCTCGCTGCTGCAGTCGCCCTGGAAGAAGCGCTTCTTCCGGCTGCTCGGCGAGCCGCGACACCTCGACGACCTGGAGCACGGCCTGCTGCGCGCGCCCGGCGCCTACGACGAGCCGCGCGTGCACTTCGTGCTGAACTGCGCGTCCGTCGGCTGTCCGGCGCTGCGGCCCGAGGCGATCGTCGGCACACGGCTGGAGGCGCAGCTCGAGGACAGCACCCGCCGCTTTCTCGGCGACGCGAGCCGCAACCGCTGGAACCCCGCCCGCGGTCGCCTCGAGGTGTCGAAGATCTTCGACTGGTTCGCCGAGGACTGGACCCGCGGCGGCGGCACGCGCGAACGCTTCCTCGCCCGCTACGCCGACAACCTGGCGAGCACCGAGGCCGACCGCGCGACGGTCCGCGAGGGCCGTGCGCCGCTTGCGTTCCTCGACTACGACTGGCGCCTGAACGACCGTCGATGAGCGCCGCGCCGCCGCGACTCTCGATCGTGATCCCCGCGCTCGACGAGGCCGCGTCGATCGCCGGCGTCGTGGCCGACGCTCGCGCGCAGGCCGACGAGGTCATCGTCGTCGACGGCGGCAGCGCGGACGACACCGTCGGCCGTGCCGCCGCCGCGGGGGCCGAGGTGATCGCGGCGCCGCGCGGGCGCGCCTCGCAGATGAACGCCGGCGCCGCGCGCGCCTCGGGCGACGTGCTGCTCTTCCTGCATGCCGACGTCCGCCTGCCGGCCGGCGCGGGCGACACGGTGCGGACGGCCGTCGCGGCCGGTGCGCGCTGGGGCCGCTTCGACGTCCGCCTCGACTCCCCGCGCCCGGCGCTCGCGCTGGTCGGATCGATGATGAACCTGCGCTCGCGCCTGACCTCGATCGCCACCGGCGACCAGGCGATCTTCGTCGACCGCCCGCTCTGGCAGGCGCTCGACGGCTTCGCGCCGATCCCGCTGATGGAGGACGTCGAGTTCTGCAGCCGGGCGCGTCGCGTGGCCCGCTGCGCGTGCCTGCGTGCGCGGGTGTCGGTGTCCGCACGCCGCTGGGAGCGTCGCGGCGTCGCCCGTACGGTGATCGAGATGTGGGCCTGGCGCGCGGCCTACGCGCTCGGCGTGTCGCCTCAGCGGCTGCATCGCCTCTACTACGGCCGCCGATGAGCCCGCGCCTGATCGTGTTCGCGAAGCTGCCGGTGGCCGGGCGGGTCAAGACCCGGCTGGCCGCGACCGTGGGCGACGCCGTGGCGCTCGAGATCCATTGGCGGCTGGTCGAGGCCACGGTCGAGCTCGTGCGCGGTCTGCCCGGCGTGCGGCGCGAACTGCGCCACGACGATTGCGGCCGGACACCCGACGCCGGGACCCGGGCGTGGCTGGACGCGCTGGCGGACGCCGGCTGGCTCGTCGCGCCGCAGCGCGGCCCGGACCTCGGCGCGCGGATGGAGAACGCGCTCGCTGACGCGCTCGCCGCCGGCGACACGCCGGTGCTGATCGGCAGCGACTGCCCGGTGCTGGGCG
>JBAXJZ010000081.1:0-11158 GCA_037137595.1 Burkholderiales bacterium
GTCCCGGATTGTGATTCCGGTTGTCGTGGGTTCGAGTCCCATCAGCCACCCCACGCTTTCCCGATGACAGGGCCCCGACCGGGGCCCTCGTCGTTTTCCCCAGCCGGTCCAAGGCTCGGCGCCCGATCGTCCGGCCGTCGAGCCGGCCGCCAGCCCGCTCCCGTCGCGCTCAGCCGAGCATCCCGCCGAAGAACCGCCGCGTGTTCGCCGCGAGCGTCTCGACGTGGTATCCGCCCTCCTGCACGACCACCGTCGGCAGCCCCAGCTCCGCCACCGCGCGCCCCAGCCGCTCGAACCCGTCGCCCGTCACCGCGACCAGCGACTGCGGATCGTCCTTGTAGACGTCGAAGCCCAGCGCGAACACCAGCGCGTCGGGCCGGAAGTCGCGGATCGCCTCGCGGGCGAGCTCGACGCGGTCGAGGAAGGCCGACTCCGGTGAGCCGTGCGGCATCGGCAGGTTCAGGTTGAAGCCCTCGCCGCGGCCGCCGCCGCGCTCGTCCGCGTGGCCGGCCACCACCGGATAGAAGTTCGTCGGGTCGCCGTGGATCGACACGTAGAGCACGTCGTCGCGCTCCCAGAAGATCTCCTGGATGCCCTGGCCGTGGTGCATGTCGGCGTCGAAGACCGCGACGCGGCCGAAGCGCGCGCGCAGCCGTTCGGCTGCGATCGCGGCGTTGTTCAGGTAGCAGAAGCCGCCGGCCGCGGCACGGCGCGCGTGGTGGCCCGGCGGGCGGCACAGCGCGTAGGCGTGCGGCGCGCCGTCGAGCACCGCCTGCGCGGCGGCGACCGCGCCCTGCGCGGCCCAGTACGACGAGCGCCAGGTCGACGGCCCCACCGGGCAGCTGCCGTCGGCGAGGTAGGCGGCGGCCTGCGCGAGGATGCCGCGCAACGCGTTGGGCTCGCGCACGAAGACGTTCGAGATCACCTCGTCGCCCCAGTCGGCGGGCATCGCCTTCCACTGCGCGTGCGCGGTCTCCAGGAAGCGCAGGTAGGGCTCGGCGTGGACCGCGGCGAGCGCTGCGAGGCCCGCGTCCGGCGGCACCGCCACCGCGAAGCCCAGCTCGCGCACGCCCTTCAGGATCTCGGTCGCGCGTTCGGGGATCTCCTGCGGCGTGCGCATCTTCCCGCGCGAGAAGTAGGTCCGCGGATGGTGGAGCAGCTGCTCGGGGCTGAAGAAGGTCTGCATGGCGGGGGAGGGGAGTACGGACGGCGCGAGCGAGTCTACCGGCAGCGGCGACGGTCCCGTACGCCGCGGTGCACCAGAACGGTCCGTCGCGCGTTGAACCGGCACAGGGTGCTCCGATGGTCACCGTCCCGCTCCGGGCAGGGGGCGTGTTCCGTCGCAGTGGTCGGGCCCGGTGCGGGTCCGTTCGTCACGCAGATCGATGTCGCCACCGGACCCGCGATCCGGACGCGCCGCCGCCTGAGCCGCCACGGGTCCCGAGCCCGATGGGCGCGTCCCGGCGGTCCGCCCGTCCCGGCCCGCACAGGAGACCGCCATGAGCCAGACGCTCGCGCAGCGCCGCGTCCTCGCCGAACACACCCGTCAGCGGGAGCCTTCGCCGCGCGCGTCGGACACGACGCCGGACGGCTCCGCGCGACCGGGTCCGACCCGCTCGACCGGCGACGCGACGGCCGCGCTGTCCGGACCCGCGGGCCGCGCGGTGCTCACGCTGGTCCGGTCGGGGGCGCGCGTCGTCGAGGTCGCGCCCGGCCGCGTCCGGCTGAGCCGCGACGGCGCCGAGTGCGAGGTGGACCCGCGAGGCCGGGTGGCCTGGCGGGCACGCTGATCCGCGCGGGCATCGAGGTCGCCGGCGCTCGCCGACCCGACGCGCCCGACGCGATCGGAACGGGCACCGCCGCGCGCACCCCGGCGCCGCGCGGCGCTCGGCTATCCTCGGCGCGATGAACGCCCCCGACACCTCCGTCCTCGAACTGCTGCCGCGGGACCTGTCCGCCTACCGTCAGGGCAACGTCGGCATCGACTACGTCCACCGCTTCGAGTCGGGCCGGCCCGGCCCGCACGTGCTGGTCAACGCGCTGACCCACGGCAACGAGTTCTGCGGGATGGTCGCGGCCACGCACCTGCTCGACACCGGCGTGCGGCCGCGGATCGGCACGCTCACCGTCTCGTTCGCGAACGTCGCCGCCTACGAGACCTTCGATCCGGCGAAGCCGTTCGAGAGCCGCCAGATCGTCCACAACCTGAACCGCGTCTGGTCGCCCGAGTGGCTCGACGGTCCCGAGGACAGCCCCGAACTGCGGCGCGCGCGCGCGCTGCGCCCGGTGGTCGAGGCCGCCGACCACGTGCTGGACCTGCATTCGACGGCGCAGGACGTCGAGCCGTTCTGGGTCTATCGCGCGTTCGAGCGCAATGCGTCGGTCGGGCTCGCGATCGGTCGTCCGGCGATCCACCTGGTGATGCCGAACGGCCTCGGTTCGGGCGTGCCGATCATCGAGCACGGCCGGCACGGACTCGCCTCGACGCGGGGCTGCAGCGCGCTGGTCGCCGAGTGCGGCCAGCATTTCCTGCGCGCCACCGGCGAGGTCGCGGTCGAGGTCACGCTCGACCTGCTCGCGCACCACGGGCTCGTCGAGCCGCGTGCACCGCGTGCGCCGCGGCCTGCGCAGCGCCGCGTCGAGCTGATCGAGACGCTGCTGGTGCGCACGCCCGAGTTCCGCTTCACGCGGCCGCTGGTGGGCTTCGAGACCTTCGAGGCGGGCGAGCTCGTCGCCACCGACGGCCCGCACGAGATCCGCGCGCCCGAGGCCTGCACGGTGCTGATGCCCACGCGCGCGCCGATCGTCGGACGCGAGGCGGTGTACCTCGCCCGGGCGATCGACTGAACGTGCCTGCCGAGAAGCTCGACGGTGGCACACTCGCGCACCCACCCACCGATCGAACCGGAGCGAACCGCGTGAAGGCTTTCCTGTCCCTGCCGCTCGTCCTCGCCGCCGCGCTCGCCGCGGCCTCCGCCGCGCACGCGGCCGCGCCCAAGGAGACCCTGCCCTCGGGCGTGGTCGTCGAGCACCTGAAGGACGGCACCGGGCCCAGCCCCAAGGCCAGCGACACCGTCACCGTCCACTACCGCGGCACGCTGGCCAACGGCAACGAATTCGACAGCTCGCACAAGCGCGGCCAGCCGGCGAGCTTCCCGCTCGGTCGCGTCGTGCCCTGCTGGACCGAGGGCGTGCAGCGGATCAAGGTCGGCGGCACCGCGAAGCTCACCTGTCCGCCGGCCACCGCCTACGGCGCGCGCGGCGTGCCGGGCGTGATCCCGCCGGATTCGACGCTCACCTTCGAGGTCCAGCTGATCTCGATCCCGTGATCGACGTCGGGCGGCCTGGACGTCGCCCGTTTTGACCAGGACAAACATTGGTCGCTGCGCTGCGGCGAGCGAGGGGCGTTCCGACCCGGACAAACGGCGTGCCTCGGGCGTCCGCGGCCTTCGCTGCAGCGCGGTAACGGCCCCGCATTCGCACTACAATCGAACGTTCGCCGCAACCGTCGCCGTCGCGCCGTCACCGGCCCGCGACCGAGCGTGCGGACACCTCGTCGCACCATCCGTCCAACGTGGCCTCGCTCGCCGGGGCCCCCGAACCGAAGAGCTGCCGTGCTGACCCAATACCGCCAACATGCCGCCGAGCGCCAGGCGCTCGGGATCCCGCCGCTGCCGCTGGACGCCAAGCAGGTCGCCGAGCTGATCGAGCTGATCAAGGCACCGCCCGCGGGCGAGGAGGCGTTCCTGCTGGAGCTGCTCACGCACCGCGTGCCGCCGGGCGTGGACGACGCGGCGAAGGTCAAGGCCAGCTTCCTGGCGGCCGTCGCGCACGGCGACCTGAAGGTCGCGCTGGTGAGCCGCGCGAAGGCCACCGAGCTGCTCGGCACGATGGTCGGCGGCTACAACGTGCATCCGCTGATCGAGCTGCTCGACGACGCGGAGGTCGCGGGCATCGCGGCCGAGGGCCTGAAGAAGACCCTGCTGATGTTCGACTACTTCAACGACGTCGCCGACAAGGCCCGCGCGGGCAACGCGAAGGCCAAGGAAGTGATGCAGTCGTGGGCCGACGCGGAGTGGTTCACCTCGCGCCCCGAAGTGCCGCAGTCGATCATGGTCACCGTCTTCAAGGTGCCCGGCGAGACCAACACCGACGACCTCTCGCCCGCGCCCGACGCATGGAGCCGCCCGGACATCCCGCTCCACTACCTCGCGATGCTGAAGAACACGCGCCCCGACGCGGCCTTCAAGCCCGAGGAGGACGGCAAGCGCGGTCCGATGCAGTTCATCGACGACCTGAAGAAGAAGGGCCACCTGGTCGCCTACGTCGGCGACGTGGTGGGCACCGGCTCGTCGCGCAAGTCCGCCACCAACAGCGTGATCTGGGCCACCGGCCAGGACATCCCGTTCGTGCCGAACAAGCGCTTCGGCGGCGTGACGCTCGGCGGCAAGATCGCGCCGATCTTCTTCAACACGCAGGAAGACTCGGGCTCGCTGCCGATCGAGGTCGACGTGGGCGCGCTCGAGATGGGTGACGTCATCGACGTTCGTCCGTACGAGGGCAAGCTGCTGAAGAACGGCGCGACCGTCGCCGAGTTCAAGCTCAAGAGCGACGTGCTGCTCGACGAGGTCCGTGCCGGCGGCCGGATCAACCTGATCATCGGCCGCAGCCTGACCGCGAAGGCGCGCGACTTCCTCGGCCTGCCCGCGAGCACCGCCTTCCGCCTGCCGGTGGCGCCGAAGGACTCGGGCCGCGGCTTCACGCTCGCGCAGAAGATGGTCGGGCGCGCCTGCGGGCTGCCGGAAGGCAAGGGCATCCGCCCCGGCACCTACTGCGAGCCGAAGATGACCACCGTCGGCAGCCAGGACACCACCGGCCCGATGACCCGCGACGAGCTGAAGGACCTGGCCTGCCTGGGCTTCAGCGCCGACCTGGTGATGCAGAGCTTCTGCCACACCGCGGCCTATCCGAAGCCCGTCGACGTGAAGACGCACCGCGAGCTGCCCGCGTTCATCAGCAACCGCGGCGGCGTCGCGCTGCGCCCCGGCGACGGCGTGATCCACAGCTGGCTGAACCGCCTGCTGCTGCCCGACACCGTGGGCACCGGCGGCGACAGCCACACCCGCTTCCCGATCGGCATCAGCTTCCCGGCGGGCTCGGGCCTCGTGGCCTTCGGCGCCGCCACCGGCGTGATGCCGCTCGACATGCCGGAGTCGGTGCTGGTCCGCTTCAAGGGCACGATGCAGCCCGGCGTCACGCTGCGCGACCTGGTCCACGCGATCCCCTACGCCGCGATCAAGCAGGGCCTGCTGACGGTCGCGAAGGCCGGCAAGAAGAACATCTTCAGCGGCCGCATCCTCGAGATCGAGGGGCTGCCCGACCTGAAGGTCGAGCAGGCCTTCGAGCTGTCCGACGCGAGCGCCGAGCGCAGCGCGGCGGGCTGCACGATCAAGCTGAACCAGGCGCCGATCGTCGAGTACCTGCGCAGCAACGTGGTGCTCATGAAGAACATGATCGCCGACGGCTACCAGGACAAGCGCACGCTCGAGCGCCGCATCCGCGCGGTCGAGGCGTGGCTCGCGACTCCGAACCTGCTCGAGGCCGACCAGGACGCCGAGTACGCGGCCGTCATCGAGATCGACCTGAACGAGCTGAAGGAGCCGGTGCTCTGCTGCCCGAACGATCCGGACGACGCGAAGCTGCTGTCCGACGTCGCGGGCACGAAGATCGACGAGGCCTTCATCGGCAGCTGCATGACCAACATCGGCCACTTCCGCGCGGCGGCGAAGCTGCTCGGCGGCCAGCGCGACATCCCGGTCAAGCTGTGGGTCGCGCCGCCGACCAAGATGGACCAGAGCGAGCTGATCAAGGAAGGCCACTATGCGGCCTTCGGCACCGCCGGTGCGCGCACCGAGATGCCCGGCTGCTCGCTGTGCATGGGCAACCAGGCGCAGGTCCGCGAGGGCGCGACGGTGGTCTCCACCTCCACCCGCAACTTCCCGAACCGCCTGGGCAAGAACACCAACGTGTTCCTCGCCTCCGCGGAGCTCGCCGCGATCGCCTCGAAGCTCGGTCGGATCCCGACCGTGGCCGAGTACCACGCCGAGATGGGCATCATCAACAAGGATGCCGACAGCGTGTACCGCTACATGAACTTCGACCAGATCGAGGAGTACGCGGAGACCGCGAAGTCGGTCGCGCTGTGACCCTCGCGCAGGCCTTCGCCCCCGAGGGCGCGCTGCGCGCCGTCATCAACGTCGGCAACCCGATCCTCGCCGCGCGCACCGCGGCGGGGGGCGTGGCGGGCGTCTCGGTGGACCTCGCCGGCGAGCTCGCGCGGCGGCTGGGCGTGCCGCTGCGCATCGCGGTGGTCGAGGCGGCCGCGCAGTCGGTGGACGCGGTCACGAACGGCCGCGCCGACGTCGGCTTCTTCGCGATCGATCCGGTCCGCGGCGCGGGCATCGCGTTCACCGGGCCCTACGTGCTGATCGAGGGCGCGTACGCGGTCCGCGAGGGTTCGCCGATCCGCACGCATGCCGACGTCGACCGTGCGGGCGTGCGCGTCGTGGTGGGCGGCGGCAGCGCCTACGACCTGTACCTCAAGCGCGAGCTGAAGGCCGCCACGCTGGTTGCCGCGCCGACTTCGCAGGCGGTGGTCGACACGATGGTGGCCGGGGGGCACGAGGTCGCGGCGAACGTGCGTCAGCAGCTCGAGTCCGACCTGAAGCGCGTGAGCGGCCTGCGAATGCTCGACGGCGCCTTCATGACGATCCGCCAGGCGATGGGCCTGCCCAAGGCCCGCGACGCCGCCGCGCAGGCCGCGTTGCGCGCCTTCGTCGAGGAGATGAAGGCGAGCGGATTCGTCGCCGACGCGCTGCGCCGGCACGGTATCGAGGGCGCGGCGGTCGCGCCCGCCGGGGACTGAGTCCGCCGCGGGCTATTCGGGCTTCAGGTCCAGCCCGCTCGCGATCTGCGTCATCCACGCCAGGTCGCTGGAGATCACCTTGCGGAACTCGGCCGGCTCGCGGCTGACGGTCGGCGTCAGCGTCATCGGCGCGATCTTCTCCGCGACGGCCTTCGAGCCCGCGACCGTCGACACGTCGCGATGCAGCCTCGCGACGATGTCCGCCGGCGTGCCCGCGCGCACCGCGTAGCCGCCCCAGAAGTCCAGCGGCGGCAGCTTCACGCCCGCCTGCTCGATCGTCGGCACCTCGGGCAGCTCCTTCATCCGCTTGCCGTCGAGCACGCCGAGCACGCCCACCTGGCCCTTAGGCGCGTACTGGGTCGCGAACGAGGCGATGGTCAGCACGAAGTGCACCATCCCGCCGATCACGTCCTTCACCATGTCCGGCCCGGACTTGTACGAGACGTTCGTCGCCTTGAAGCCGGCGGTCTGCTCGAGCTGCACCGCCTTCAGGTGCTCGATGCTGCCCGGTCCGAGCGACGCGTAGGTGAGCTTGCCGGGGTTGGCCTTGCCATAGGCGACGAGGTCGGCCAGCGTCCGGAACGGCGAGTCCCGGCCCACCAGCAGCACCATCGGCGAGACCGTCGACTGCGTGACCGGCATCAGCTGCGCGTCGAGATCGAACTTCCTGTGCACCACCTGCACGGTGGCGATGCTGTTGAACAGGTACATCAGCGTGTGGCCGTCGGGCGGCGCCTGCAGTAGCGCCTGCATGCCGAGGGCGAACATCCCGCCCGGGCGGTTGTCGACGATCACCGGCTGGCCCCAGAGCTTCTCGAGGTCGGGCACCAGCGCACGGGTCGCGACGTCCGCCACGCCGCCGGCGGCCAGCGGCACGATGAATCGCACCGGACCCTTCGGGAACGCCGATTGGGACCGGGCGGGCAGGGCGACGGCCGCGGCCGTCCCGGCGGCGGCCTTAAGCAGGTTTCGGCGCAGCGGGGCTGCGGGCGCGCTGGACATGGCGGTCTCCTCCGGGTCTGTCGTCGTTCTCGTCCGCCGATGCTAGGAGTCGGCGCCTGAAACCGGGTAGACGCTTCTTTCGATCGTCCCCCAACCGAGGGTTGGAGGGGGGCCGCGTCAGGCGGCGCGCGCGGCCTCGATCGCCCGCTCGAGCACGCGGATCGCGCGCGAGTCGGCGGCCGCCGAGTGGTAGACGAGGCTCACGGGCGGCAGCGGCACCATCGGCGACACCGGCAGCCGGACGATCGTGCCGCGAACGCCCACCGCCTCGACCACCGGCGTCGGGACGGCACCGACCCCGAGCCCCGCAGCGACCAGCGCGAGGTTGGTCGGCGGCGACGCGGTACGGATCCGCGGCTCGGGCGGCACGACCCCCTGCGCGAGGAAGACCGTTCGGATCGCCGTCTCGACCACCGAGGGCGCGGGCGGCAGGATCCACGACTCGTCGGCCAGCTCGCTCCACGAGACCTTCCTGCGCCGGGCCAGCCGGTGCGCGCCGCAGACGATGATCGAGAGCTGCACCGTCGCGATCGGCACGTAGACGAGCGTGGCGGCGCGCTGGGCCTTCGCGACGTCCTGCGACATCGACATCAGCATCGCGTCGATCTCGCCGTCGACCAGGGCACGCAGCATCTCCGGGCCCGGGCCCTCGCGGACGGTGACGTTCACGTCGTCCGCCTCGCGGCGCAGCGCGTGGAGGAGCGCGGGCAGCAGCGTCAGGCCCACGAACGGCGCCGCGCCCAGGCGCAGCGTCCAGCGACGCTCGGCCTGCGCGGCGGTGTGCCGAACATTGCGGAGCGCGTTGAGCAGCAGCCGCGCGCCCTCGACCACCGCCTCGCCACGGGCCGTGGGGTCCACGCCTGCCGCGGACCGCTCGAACAGCGCGAACCCGAAGCTCTCCTCGATCTCGGCGAGCGCCTTGCTCACCGCGGGCTCGCTGACGTGCAGACGACGCGCGGCCTTCCGGATGCTGCCTTCGGCCTCGAGCGCCTCGACCAGAGCGAGGTGCTTGAAGCGCAGCCGGGAGACGAGGTAGGCGTCGGGGTCTCGCATGGGCAGGTCAACAGGACGTTATCGCACCCTCACATTATCGACCTGTACGGTTGGGGCTCGGACGGGTACCGTCGTGGGACCGGAACCGCAGGGGAGGCGGAGCGATGAGGACGGATGCGCGCGTGGTGGTGCAGACCGACAAGGACGGCCCGTTGTCGATCGTCGAGGCGCGGGTGCCGGACCCGGGTCCGCACGAGGTCAAGGTTCGCCTGCTGGCCACCGGCCTGTGCCAGAGCCAGATCTGGTGGATGCACAACGAGCGCCAGGCGCCGGTGCTGTTCGGTCACGAGGGCTGGGGCATCGCGGTCGCGGTGGGGGCGTCGGTCACCGGCATCGTCGAGGGCGACCCGGTGCTGGTGACCTGGGTGCCGCGCCGGGCGCCCGACGGTCGGGCGCCGGTCGCGGCCACGCTCGAGCTCGCCTCCGGCGTCGTCGCCCGTTCGCCCAACGTCTACACCTGGGCGGACCACTGCCTGGTCGACGCGCTCTACGTGAAGTCGGTCCGCGGGCGGCCCCAGGATCCGCTGCTGTCGATCGTGGGCTGCGCGGTCATCACCGGCGCGGGATCGGTGATCGGCGCGGCGGCCACGCGCCGCGGCGAATCCGTCGCGGTGTTCGGCGTCGGCGGCGTCGGGCTGTCCGCCGTCGCGGCGGCGCGCGTGGCGGGCGCCGAGCGGATCGTCGCGGTCGACATCGACGCCGGCAAGCTCGATCTCGCGCGGCGCTTCGGCGCGACCGACACGGTGGACAGCCGCCGCGAACCGCCGTCCGACGCGATCCTGAGACTGGGGCCGCTGCGCTGCGGCTGCCATCCCGGCGTGGACGTCGCGATCGACTGCGTGGCGATCCCCGAGGTCACGCGACAGGCGGTGGCCTCGCTTCGCGCCGGCCGCCTCGGCATCGAGCGCGGCGGCCGCTGCGTGCTCGTCGGCATCCCGAAGCAGCCTCTGCAGCTCGACGCGGTCGACCTGCTGATGAAGGAGAAGTCGCTCGCCGGCGCGCTGGCCGGTTCGTGCGCGCAGGAGCGCATCGACGATTTCCTCGACTGGTACCGGGACGGCCTGCTCGACCTGTCGGCGCTGGTGACCGACCGCTACCGCTTCGACCAGATCCCGGAGGGGGCCGCGGCACTCGCCGCCGGCCGGATCACCGGCCGCGCGATCGCGATCGTCTGACGCGCACGCCCGGGCTGAGGCATGCTGGCGGCCCCGATGCGGCCGGCCGCATCCGCTCCACGCCCGAGGACCGCCCGATGCACGCCCCCGAGTACCGGATCGACGACGCCGTCTTCGTCGCCCACCCCGACTACCGCCGCGGCGTAGTGCTGGTCGACGCGGCCGACAACGGCCGCGACGGCGCGGCGCTGGTCGCGCGGCTGCGCGAGGCCGAGGCCGCGGCGCGCGAACGCGTGACCGGCAACGTCGCCGAGGTGCCGCGCGTGGCCGCCTGGCGCGAGGCCTACCGACGCTTCGGCGCGAAGCCCTCGGAGCACCGCAGCGCGATCGAGGCGCTGCTGCGCCGGGTCACGAAGCCCGACGCGCTGCCGTCGATCAATCCGCTCGTCGACCTCGGCAACGCGATGTCGCTCGCGCACCTGTTGCCGATCGGCGTGCATCCGCTCGATGGCGTCGAGGGCTCGCTCGCGTTGCGTCCGGCGCGCGAGGGCGACGTGTTCGCGCCGCCCGACGGCGGCCCGCCGGAATCGCCGCCGGCGGGCGAGATCGTGCTCGCGCGCGGCGCGACGGTCCTCACGCGACGCTGGACCTGGCGGCAGGCCGCGGGCACGCAGATCCTGCCGACGACGACGCGCTGCTTCGTCAACGTCGACGGCCTGCCGCCGGCCACCGCCGACGAGGTCGACGCGGCGATGCGCGAGGTCGCCACGCTGGTCGCCGAGCGCGTGGGCGGGCGCGTGGTACGGGCCGAGGTGCTGTCGGCCGTGTGTCCGTCGATGTCCCTGGCGTTCGACTGACGCGCGCGGCGCGCGATCGCGCGCGAGCGGTCGCGTTACATCGCGTTGCGCCGGTTGCGCGGCCTCACCCGAGGACCGTGCACGGGCCCCGGGGGGCGGGCCGTTCTTGGAGGCACCCGCGGGCTGCAGCGCCGAATGGTTCGGACGACAGCACGCGGCGCCGCGATCGCGTCGTCGACGCGATGCGGCCGCCACCCGCACGGGCA
>JBAXJZ010000082.1:0-11117 GCA_037137595.1 Burkholderiales bacterium
TGTCGATCGACGCGGCCCCGCTGCGCGGCCGCGAGATCGCGATCGAGGGCCGTGCCGGCACGCGCGCGTTCCGTTGCCGCGCGGCGGTGCTGGCCGCGGGCGAGGCCGCGCCGCTGATCGACGCGTGGCGCCGGCTGCCCGCCGACGCGTCCGACGCCGCCGCGCTCGAACGCGCAGCCTTCCTGCGCCAGCAGGAGTTCGCCTGGGAATCGCGCGCCGCGCTGCCGAGGGCGGCGCGATGAAGCGGCGTATCGCGCGGGTCGCGGCGGCGTGTGTCGGCGCGACCGCGTTCGCCGTCGCCGGCGCGCAGTCGCTGCCCTGGCGGACCGTGCTGCCCTCGCTGTCGCCGCCCGCCGCGCCCGCGGCCCCGGCGGCGCCCGCCGCGCCCACCGTCGCGTCGGTGCAGACCGTCTCGCAGGTGGACCTCGGCTGCGCCGAGCCCTTCGTGCCGACCACGCCGCTCGACGCGGGCCTCGCGCTCGGTTCCGGCGCGGCCGGCGGCGCGGTCTCGCAGGCGATGCGGTCGTCCGGACTCGGCGCGCTGACCGGACTGATCCCCGGCGGCGGGCACGGCACGACGGCGAACGACGTGAAGCAGGTGCTGCTGCGCTCGGTCTGGCTGCCGGCGGAATTCGAGGAGGCGCTGGGGGCGCGGCTCGCGGCCGACCTGCCGACGACCTCGCCACAGGAGGCGGCCGGTCGGCGCAACGGCGAGCGCTACCAGCAGGTCGCGGCGCTGTTCGACCGGCTGGTCGCCGCGCTGCCGCCCGACCAGCCCTACCGCTTCCGGCTCGCGTTCGGCGACGAGCCGGGCGAGAACGCCGCCGCGCTGCCCGGCGGCCTCGTGGTCGTGCAGCCGGCGCTGGTGCGGCGGCCGCCGGAACTCGTCGTCGGCGTGCTCGCGCACGAGATCGCACACGTGCTGCGTCGCCACCAGACGCGACACTGGCAGTCGCTGCTCGCGGATTCGGTCGACGTCGGCACGCTGGTGCGGATGTCGCTCGGCGGACGGGCCGAGTTCGACCGCGCGCTCGGCGCGGTCACGCAGGGCGACCAGGCGGGCCGCCGCTTCGCGCGATTCCATGCGGACCAGGAACTGGAGGCCGACGCCTGCGCGCCGCGCCTCGCGAAGGCCGCGGGCTTCGATCCGATCGCCGTGGCCGACGCGTTCGCGCGCTGGACGACCGACGCGTCCTCGGCGGATGCCGCGCAGCGCGGCCCGTTCGACCTGCGGCATCCGCCGTCGGCCGAGCGCGCCTCCGTGCTCGCGTCGGCCGCACAGCGCTGGGCGGCGGCGGACGCCACGGTCACGCGCCGCGGCGCGGGATCGGGGCGCTGACGGCGGCGCGCCGCGCGCCCCCGGCGCGACTCAGCCGGACAGCTTCACCGCGGCGACGGCCAGCACGGCCACCACCACGCCCGCCAGCAGCATCGAGTTCTCGAGGTCGACGCGCGGCGGCGTGCAGCAGGTGACCCGCGTGCTGGTCAGCGAGTCGTGCACCGCGCGCGGCGGCGAGAACGCGAGCGCGTACAGGTGCCCCAGGCCCAACAGGCAGCACGACATCGTGCGCAGGCCGTGACGCAGCCACACGGTGCGGATGTCGGGCGCGCCCCCGCGTTCGGTCTCGACCCGCAGCTGCATGAGCCGCTTGCCGGGCGATCCGCCCCAGCCGAGCTCGCCGAAGACGTGGAGCACCGCGCCGCCGACCAGCGCGGCGACGATCGACAACCGCTCGATCCAGGTCGATGCCAGGCCGAGGGCCAGGCAGGTGCCGACGGTCGGTGCGACGAACAGCCCGAGCACCAGCAGCATGTCGAACGAGCAGGCGGCCGCGCGCCGACGCAGCGTCGCGTCGACGAAGGGGGGCGCGTCGGCGCCGTCCTCGATCGGCGGGGCGTCGTCGCGCCGGACGCCGAGCTTGCCGGTGATGCCGCCGAAGCGCGGCGCCCAGACCTCGGGTCCCGAGCGGGTGCGTCGTCGGCGCGTGGCCCACGACGCCGGACGGGTGCGCGGCGCGGCGGCCTCGGCAGTCGGCGTCTCGGTCGCCTCGTGCGCCAGCCCGTCCGGCAGCGCCCGGCCGAGCGCGTCGCGCCAGACGACGGGTTCGAACGGGGACGGGGTCGGGCGCTTCGACGCCGCCGGATCCGGGACCACGCCCGGACGCAGGGCGCGGCCCGGCATGGCCGAGGAGGTCGCGGCCGCCGCGCGTTCGGCGACGAGTTGCGCGATCGACGGCGGACACCCGTCGGCGATCAGCGATTCGGCGATCCGTCCGGCCCGGGCGCCCGCGCGCGCGAGGCGCTGGCTTTCGTCGGACATCGCCTCGTCGAGCGCGCGCAGCGCGCGTGCGTCGGCGCCCTCGCCGTGGGCGTTGATCGAGCGGGTGGCGAGCACCGTCCATGCAGTCGCCGCCTCGCGCAGCCGGCGGCTGGCGGCATGGGGATCCTCGATCGCGTGGCCGTGCGCCGGATGGCAGGGCATCGCGATGCGAAGGAAGGCCCGGGTCAGGTCGTCGGGCGTGACGCCGCGATCCACCCCCAGGATCTGGTGGCAGCTCTTCGGCGGTTCGAGCTCTGGCGAGGAGAGACGGTTCACGCGGGGCACGCTCGTTCGGCGATCCTCGGCAGGATCGGACGACGGCCCGTCAGCGGCCAGCCGTCCGCTCGCCGACGGACGCTGACGCCCGCCGTGCGGCAGCTCGGCCGTTCCGACGGGCGGTCGCCCGGGCGTGCCGCGTACGCCGACCGCGACGCCCGTCGCGCCGCCCGTCGGATCCGACCGCGCGCCGCACGGCCGACCTTGACGTGGGCCCTTCGGCGGCCATGATCGGTCCCGGAGATCCCGATGCAGACCCTCGCTCACCGCCCGCCCGCCGTCGCCGGCCGCTTCTATCCCGCCGATCCCGACGCGTTGCGTGCGGGCGTCGAGCGGATGCTCGACGAGGCGCGCGCCGTCGCGACCCCGATCGCCGACCGGCCGCCCAAGCTGCTGGTCGTGCCTCATGCCGGCCACGTCTTCTCCGGCGCCTGCGCCGCGCGGGCCTGGGCGCTTCTGCCGCGCTGGCGCGACCGCTTCCGCCGCGTGGTGCTGCTCGGCCCGACCCATCGCGTGGCGATGCGTGCGATGGCCGTGCCCACGGTCGCGGCCTTCGAGACGCCGCTCGGCGCGGTGCCGGTCGACCGCGAGGCCGTCGACGCGCTGCTCGCGATGCCCGGCGTGGTGGCCGACGACCGCCCGCATGCCGAGGAGCACGCGCTCGAGGTCCAGCTGCCGTTCCTGCAGGCCGTGCTCGAGCGCGTGCCGATCGTGCCGATCGCGGTGGGCGACGTCGATCCGGCCGCGGTGCGCGCCGTGATCGAGCGGCTCTGGGGCGGCGACGAGACGCTGATCGTCGTGAGCACCGACCTCTCCCACTACCTGACGGACGAGCGCGCGCGGGCCATCGACGCGGTGACCGCCGAGCGGATCCTCAGGATGGACGACACCATCGGTCACCACGCGGCCTGCGGCGCGACGCCGCTCGACGGCGCGCTGCGCGCCGCGCGGGCACACGGCCTGCATCCCGTGCGGCTCGACGTGCGGACCTCGGCCGACGCCGGCGCCGGCGTCGATGGCGTCGTGGGCTACGGCGCATTCGCGTTCTGGCCGCCGGCCGCGGACGACCCCGAGCCGCTCGGCCGCGCGCTGCTCGCGCGGGCGCGCAACGCGCTCGCCGCCTCGCTCGGCCTGCCGGGCCGGCTGCCCGAGCCGGGTCATCCGGCGCTCGCGCGGCCGGGTGCGACCTTCGTGACCCTGACCCGCGGCGGCCGGCTGCGCGGCTGCATCGGCCGCTTCGAGCCGGGACCGCATCCGCTCGAGGACGACGTGCGCCGCAACGCCTGCCGTGCCGCCTTCGAGGACCCGCGGTTCCCGCCGCTCACCGCGGCCGAATGGCCGGGCCTGACGGTCGAGGTCTCGCTGCTGGGCGCGATCGAGCCGCTGGGCGAGCTCGACGAGGCCGCCGCGATCGCGGTGCTGCGGCCGGGCGTCGACGGCGTGATCCTGGATGCGGCCGGTCGGCGCTCGACCTTCCTGCCGCAGGTCTGGTCACAGATCCCCGAACCCCGCGACTTCCTCGCGGCGCTGCGCGAGAAGGCCGGCCTGCCCCGCGATCCCTGGGTGCCGGGCTCGCGGCTGTCGCGCTACCCGGTGACGAAGTTCGCCGAGGAGCGGCCGCGGTGAGCGACACCCCGATCGACCCGGCTGACTGCACGCCGGCGCGCTGGTGGCACGCGCTGCCCGACGGGCGCCTGCAGTGCGACCTGTGCCCGCGCGACTGCCGCCTCGCCGACGGCCAGCGCGGCCTGTGCTTCGTGCGGGCGCGGCAGGGCGACACGATGGTGCTGACCACCCACGGCCGCAGCTCGGGCTTCTGCATCGACCCCATCGAGAAGAAGCCGCTCGCGCATTTCCTGCCGGGCTCGTCGGTGCTGTCCTTCGGCACCGCGGGCTGCAACCTCGCCTGCCGCTTCTGCCAGAACTGGGACATCTCGAAGAGCCGCGAGACCGACCGCCTGCTCGACCGCGCGAGCCCCGCGCGGATCGCCGAGGTGGCGCGCGCCGCCGGCTGCGCGAGCGTGGCCTTCACCTACAACGACCCGGTGATCTTCGCCGAGTACGCGATGGACGTGGCCGATGCCTGCCATGCGGTCGGCGTGCGCACGGTCGCGGTCACCGCGGGATACGTCCGCGAGGCGCCGGCGCGCGAGTTCTTCTCCCGGATGGACGCGGCCAACGTCGACCTGAAGGCGTTCACCGAGGACTTCTACCTGCGGCAGACGGGCTCGCACCTGCAGCCGGTGCTCGACACGCTGCGGTTCATCCGCCGCGAGACGACCTGCTGGCTCGAGATCACCACGCTGCTGATCCCGGGCCTGAACGACTCGGACGCGGAGATCGACGCGATGACGCGCTGGATCGCCGCCGAACTCGGTCCCGAGGTGCCGCTGCACTTCAGCGCCTTCCATCCCGACTGGAAGCTGCGCGACCGGCCGCCCACGCCGCCGGCCACGCTGACCCGTGCCCGCGCGATCGCGCTGGGCAACGGCCTGCACCACGTCTACACCGGCAACGTCCGCGACCTCGAGGGCGGCGCCACCCGCTGCACCGGCTGCGGGACCACGGCGATCGCACGAGACCGCTTCGCGATCCTCGGCTACGCGCTCGACGGGCTCGGCGCCTGCGGACGGTGCGGCACGCCGATGGCGGGGCGCTTCGCCGAGCGCGCCGGCACCTTCGGACCGCGGCGGATCCCGGTGAGGATCGCGGCCGCGGTCTGACGGGCACGGCGTTCAGCGGTAGTCGGCGAAGGTGTCCAGCGGTGCGTCGAAGTCCGGCGCGACGTGGAGGACCTGTCCGCGGGCGGAACCCGGCGCGCGCTCGCCACCGGCCGGCTCCAGCGGAACCAGCCGGAGCACCGGACGGTTGTCGCGCGCGATCACGACCTCCTCGCCGAGCATCGCCCGGGAGACGAGCTCGGAGAAGCGGGCCTTGGCCTCGGCGATGTTGAAGGTGGCCACGGTCGTCTCGGTTCGGGCAGGGATAGTCATCTTAAGTGACCAACATGAACGGCTCAAGGCGCCGGGACGCCGATCGTCCGCCCCGCGGCGCCGCCCTGCACTCCGACCTTCGGCCGACCCCCATCACCCCCGCGACGGCACGATCAGGTACTTGTCCCCCGTCGCGCGCGCGTAGTAGCGCCGGATCGCGTCCTCGCCGAGCGCCTGCGCGAGCGAGACCTCGTGCGAGTAGTGCGACGCGAAGGTGGTCTTCAGCTCGTCGACCACGCGCTGGCGCAGCCGCGCCGCCACCGCGGGACCCGCCTTCTTCAGGAACGGGAACAGCAGCCAGCCGCCCATCGACCACGAGAAGCCGAAGTTGCGCGCGAACTCGGTGGGGCCGGTGTCGAGCGTGCCGTAGAGATAGACCTGCTTCAGCGTCTCGGAGCCATAGCGGCTGTATTCGGTGGCGTTGCGGTTCAGCGCCGCCTCCATCGCGGTGAGCAGCTGGCCGGCGAGCCGTCCGCCGCCGGTGGCGTCGAAGCCCAGCGTGGCGCCGGTCGCGGCCACCGCGTCGGTCAGGTCGGCCATGAAGGTGGGCAGGCTGCTGTCGACCACGTGCTTCGCGCCCTGGTCGCGCAGCAGCGCGGCCTGGTCCGGCTTGCGCACCACGTTGACCAGCCCGATGCCGTCCTTCAGGCAGATGCGGTTGAGCATCTGGCCGAGGTTGGACGCGGCCGCGGTGTGGACGATCGCCGTGTGGCCCTCCATGCGCATCGTCTCGACGAAGCCCAGCGAGGTCAGCGGATTGACGAAGCACGACGCGCCGTCGGCGGCCGTCGCGCCCTCGGGCAGCGGCAGCACCTCGGCCGCCTTCATCACGCGGTACTGGGCGTACATCGAGCCGCCGATCATCGCGACCAGCCGGCCCTTGAGGGCCTGCGCGGCCGGCGACGCCCCGGCGTCGACCACCGTGCCCGCGCCCTCGTTGCCCACCGGCATCCGCTTGCCCACGCGCGCGGCCATCGCCGGCATCGCGCGCTCGGGGATCCGCGCGGTGACCACCGGCCGGTCGGCGGTGCCGGCGACCTTCAGCGTCGACAGGTCCGCGGGCCCGAACAGCAGGCCGAGGTCGGAGGGGTTGATCGGCGTGGCCTCCACGCGGACCACCACCTCGTCGTCGGCGGGGGCGGGGATCGTCTGGTCGATCAGGGTGATCTCGAGCTCGCCGTCGGGCTTGACGGTCGAGCGCAACTGCAGGCCGGTGCGGGCGGTCATGCGGGTCTCCTCGTGGATCGTTCGAAGGGCGCAGTGTCGCAGAAACCGCGGGCCCCTCCGGTCCGCCCGCGACACCTCGACCCGGCGTGCCGTCACGGCGGGCGACGGCCCCCCCCAGACCCGCGCGCCGTCACGGCACGGTCACCTCGGCCGCCTAGCCTGCGGGCCTCCGCCCCCGCCCCCCGCTCACGATGAACCCCCTCCTCCGCCTCGCCTGCGTCGCGCTCGCCCTCGCCGCGCCCGCCGTCGCCCCTGCCCAGTCGCGCGAATTCCCGGCCGTGCTCGCCGGCCACGCGATCCTTCAGGCGAACCGCATGGTCCCGCCGCCCGCCGACGCGCCGCCCGGCCTGATGGTCTCCGGCCGCTTCACCGGCCCGGGCCAGGACCGCACCGAGGCGATCGGCACGCTGCCGCAGGTCACCGGCCTCTCGCTGCCGTTCGTGGGGCAGCCGCTGCAGGGCTTCTCGGGCATCAAGCCCGCGGGCGACGGCAGCTACTGGGTGCTGACGGACAACGGCTTCGGCTCCAAGCGCAACAGCGGCGACGCGATGCTCTTCTTCAGCCGCGTGACGCCCGACTGGAAGGGCGGCGTCGTGACGGTCCACCAGACGGTGTTCCTGTCGGACCCGGACCGCAAGGTGCCCTTCCGCATCGTCAACGAGCACACGCGCGAGCGCTACCTGACCGGCGCCGACTTCGACCCCGAGAGCATCCAGCCCGTCGCCGACGGCTTCTGGATCGGCGAGGAGTTCGGTCCGTTCCTGATCCACGTCGACCGCCAGGGCCGCGTGACCGGCGTGTTCGGCACGACCTCCGAGGGCCGCGAGATCCGCAGCCCCGACCATCCGTCGCTGCAGCTCGACGCGAATCCGACGCGCGCGGTGCCGTTCCAGTCGCAGCGCTCGGGCGGCTACGAGGGCATGGCGCTGTCGCAGGACGGCCAGTTCCTCTACGCGCTGCTGGAGAAGCCCTTGCTCGACGCGGCGGGTCAGCCCGAGACCGCGGGCGGGAAACGTTTCCTGCGCATCATCGAGTTCTCGGTCACGCGGCGCGCGTGGACGGGGCGCGAGTGGAGGTTCGGCCTCGAGGATGGCGTGACCTCGATCGGCGACTTCAACATGGTCGACGGGCGGCGCGCGCTGATCATCGAGCGCGACGACGGCGAGGGCGACCCGTCGATGGCCTGCGCGGCCGCCACGAAGCCGGGGCCCGACAACCGCTGCTTCGCGAACCCGGCGCGCGTGAAGCGCGTGGTGATGGTCGACCTGCAGGCGCCCGACGCGAACGGCTTCGTGCGCCGCCTCGGCCACGTCGACCTGATGGCGATCCGCGACCCGCAGAATCTCGCGCGCCTGAAGGGCGAGGCGAAGCGCGACCTGACAGGCCTGTTCACGTTCCCGTTCTTCACGATCGAGAACGTCGCGGTGGTCGACGCCGAACACATCATCGTCGCCAACGACAACAACCTGCCGTTCAGCATCGGCCGCTTCGTCGACCGCGCGGCCGACAACGAGTTCATCCTGCTGAAGGTGCCGGAGTTGCTGCAGGCGCGTTGATCCGTCGGCGGCGGGGCGCGGCGCGCGGACGTCGCCCCGGCTCGCGCCGGTGCGGCGAAGCCGGCCGTGGCGCCACGATGCGCTACCGTACGGCCAGCCGCGGCCCGCGCCGCGGCGTCGTCCGGAGCCCGCCCCGATGATCCAGCTCGTCTTCTGCCTGACCCGCCTGCCGTCGTTCACGCACGAGGCCTTCCTCGCGCGCTGGCACGATGTCCACGGTCCGCTGGTGCGCTCGCACGCGGCCGCGCTCGGCATCCGCCGCTACGTGCAGGTCCACACGCTGCCGCCCGCGGCCTACGCGCGGCTCGCCGCCGCGCGGCGCGCGCCGGTGGCCTACGACGGCGTGGCCGAGCTGTGGTTCGATTCGCTCGAGGCGATGCAGGCCGCCGCCGCGACGCCCGAGGGCCGTGCCGCCGGCCGCGCGCTGCTCGAGGACGAACGCGCGTTCATCGACCTCGCGGCCTCGCCGATCTGGATCGGCACGCCGCGCGTGCTGGTGGGCTGAGACGGCGGGCGGGAGTCCGCCCGCGCAGCGCCCCTCACCGCTTCGACCGCGCCTTCTTCCCGCCGCTCGCCTCGGCCACCGTGTCGTACAGCGCCTCGAACTCCTCGGCCAGCTTGTGCCGGGGGTCGAGCGCCGCCATCGGCAGTGCGCGCTCGTGCGACTCGCGGATCCGCACGCTCTGGCTGAGGTAGGGCTGCAGCACCGGCAGGCCTTCGTCCACCAGTTCCTGCACCACCCGCTGAGGCAGGTTCGCGCGCGGCTGGAACTGGTTGACCACGATGCCGGTGACCTCGAGCGACTCGTTGTGGTCGGCGCGGATCTCGTCGACCGCCTCCATCAGCCCGTAGAGCGCGCGGCGCGAGAAGTCGTCACAGTCGAACGGGATCAGGCAGCCGCGCGCGGCGATCAGCGCCGAGCGGGTGTAGAAGTTCAGCGCCGGGGGCGTGTCGATCCAGATGTCGTCGTAGTCGTCGGCCAGCGCGTCGAGCGCATCGCGCAGCTTGAAGATCTTGTAGCGCGACTCGAGCTTCGAGTGGATCTCGTCGAGGCGCGCGTCGGAGGCGATCAGGTCGAGCCGCTCGAAGGGTGTCCGCGTCACGAACGCCCGCGGATCGGACGAGCGCACCGAGAACTTCAGCGACTGCTCGAAGAGATCGGCGACGCCCTTGCGCTCCGCGTCGGCGGCCTCGCCGAGCAGGTAGCGGGTGGAGTTGCCCTGACTGTCGAGATCGAGGACGAGGGTGCGGCGCCCTCGGGCGGCGCCCACCGCCGCGAGGTTCACGGTGATCGTGGACTTGCCCACGCCCCCTTTCTGGTTGAACACGACGGTGCGCATGCGGATCGAGGCCGGATGAGGAGGGATCGGAGTCGCCGTCCTGGCGGCGACCGCTCTGGACGCCGAGTATACGGACGGCGTGGATCGCGCAGATGACGCCGAGGGGTCGGCGCCGGCGGACGAGGCGGGCCGCCGGACGGCCCGGACACCGCGCCGCGGCGGAATCGGCCGGGTTTCCCGCCGATCCTCGGTCGATCGGCGCGGCCGCCGCGATGCCACGATCAGGCATCCGTCACCCTCCCGCACCGGAGCCGTCCCCATGTTCCTGCGCAACGCGTCCGTTGCGAGACGCCTGATCCTCGGTTTCGGATCCGTCGCCCTGCTGGTCCTGGTCTTCGCCGTCGTGGCGGGATCGATGCTGCGCGACATCCGCGGCTCGGTGACGCAGGTCGTCGATGACCGCTACCCGAAGCTCGAGCTCGCCCGCGACATCCGGGACGGGGTCAACGACCAGGTCCGTGCGCTGCTGACCGCGGTGATCGCCGCCGAGGCGAAGCAGGCCGACCAGGTCAAGGCGGCCATCGCCGACGTCGAGCGGATCCGTGACGCCAACACGGAGCGGATGGAGAAGCTCGGGTCGATGATCAGGAGTCCCGCGGGCCAGGCGCTGCTGAAGTCGCTGGTCGACGCGCGCGCCGCCTACGGGCAGGTCCGCGAGCGGGCGGTCCAGCACCTGCGCGACGGCCACGGCGACCAGGCCGGGGCCCTCATCGTGGGCGAACTGCGGACGCGCCAGGAGGCCGTCTTCAAGTCGATCTCCGCGCTGGTGGACTACCAGAAGGCGCAGATGAGCAAGGCGGGCGGCGAGGCGTCCAGCGGGGCCGGCCGCGCGATCGTCGTGACCCTCGGCGTGGCCGGCGCCGCGCTGGTGCTCGCCATGCTGATGGCCTGGGTGATCACCCGTTCGGTGCTGCGCGAGCTGGGCGGCGAGCCCGCCGAGGCCCGCGAGGCGGCCGACCGGATCGCCCGCGGCGACCTGTCCCAGCCGATCCGCCTGCGCGCCGGCGACACCGGGTCGCTGTTCGCCTCGCTGCACGCGATGCAGGCCGCGCTCGCCGACACCGTCGGTCGCGTGCGCCACTCGAGCGAGGCGGTGGCCGGCGCGTCGTCCGAGATCGCGCAGGGCAACCAGGACCTGTCGAACCGCACCGAGCAGCAGGCGGGCGCGCTGCAGCAGACCGCGGCGACGATGGAGGAGCTGGGCAGCACCGTCCGCAACAACGCCGACAACACCCGCCAGGCGAACCAGCTGGCCCAGGCCGCCGCGACGGTGGCCGCCCAGGGCGGCGAGGTGGTCGGCAAGGTCGTCGTGACGATGCAGGGGATCAGCGAGTCGAGCCGTCGCATCGGCGACATCATCGGCGTGATCGACGGCATCGCGTTCCAGACCAACATCCTGGCGCTC
>JBAXJZ010000083.1:0-11086 GCA_037137595.1 Burkholderiales bacterium
AGGCGGTCCGCGGCGCGGCCCGTGATCCGAGCTTCCTGCTGCTCACCGCGGGGTTCTTCGTCTGCGGCTTCCACGTC
Source organism: Burkholderiales bacterium (assembly GCA_037137595.1). GTDB lineage: Bacteria > Pseudomonadota > Gammaproteobacteria > Burkholderiales > Burkholderiaceae_E > UBA4615. The sequence continues at coordinate 78 of JBAXJZ010000083.1, forward strand.
GCCTTCATCGCCACCCACCTGCCCGGCGTGGTCGCCGCCTGCGGGCTGCCGCCGTCGGTGGGCGCATGGGCGCTCGCGATCGTCGGCCTCTTCAACATCTTCGGCAGCTTCGCCGTCGGCTGGGCGGTGGACCGATTCCGGATGAAGGCCCTGCTGTCCGGCCTGTACGCCGCCCGCGCGCTGATCGTGCTGGCCTTCGTGCTCGCGCCCAAGACCGAGGCGGTGGTGCTGGTCTTCGCGGCGGCCATCGGCTTCACCTACCTCTCCACCGTCCCGCCCACCGCCGGCCTGGTCGCCAAGCTCCACGGCGCCCGCTACATGGCCACGCTCTTCGGGCTGGTGATGCTCTCCCACCAGATCGGCGGCTTCCTCGGCGCGTGGCTGGGCGGCAAGGCCTTCGAGGCCGCCGGCTCCTACGACTGGATGTGGTGGGTCGACATCGTGCTGGCGGTGGCCGCCGCGCTCGTGCACCTGCCGATCCGCGAAGCCGCCGTCCCGCCGCGCGCCGCGCCGGCGGCGACCTGAGCGGCGCGCGAAACAGGTCGGACCGGCGCGGCCGTGCCCCGTGCCGGTCGACGGGGTAAGCTTGCCGCCCGACCGGACGCGTCCACGCCATGATCCGACTGACCCGCTTCGATGACCTGCTGACCGCCGCGCGCGCGCAGCCCACGCGCCAGCGCCTGCTGCTGGTCTTCGCCACCATCGGCCTGCCGGACGACGCCACCGACAGGCAGCGCGAGAGCTTCGCGGCCGGCCGCGGCGGCGCGCTGACCCCGGTCATGTGCGTCGACAAGGCCCCCGAGGAGCTCGAGAGCTTCGAGGCGCTGAGCCAGGAGGCCGCAAAGACCGGCCGCGACTGGTCGGTGGTCTTCGTCGCCGCGCTCGCGGGCCAGGTCGACGCCGCCCCAACCCCTGCGCAGATCGACGAGGCGATGAACCGCGTGATCGACTCGATCGGTCATGGCCGCATGCAGGGGCTGATGGTGTTCGACAAGGCCGGGCGCCCGCTGCAGCTCGCGGCCTGATCCGCGCATCGACCGCGAGCGTGGCGCGCGGCATGAGCCACCGGCGTGCGAGCCTCGCCGGATGACGCCCCGCCGCTACGCCTTCGTGGACCTCGAGACCTCCGGCGTCTCGCCCGCGGACGACCGCATCACCGAGATCGGCATCGTCGTCGTCGACGGCGACGCCCTCGTCGAGGAATGGTCCGCGCTGGTCGACCCCGGCGTGCCGATCCCTCCCGAGATCCAGGCCCTCACCGGCATCACGAACGAGATGGTCCGCGGCCGGCCGCGCTTCGCCGAGCTGCTGCCCGCGGTCGCGGCCCGCCTCGAGGGCCGCGTGCTGGTCGCGCACAACGCGCGCTTCGACTACGGCTTCCTCAAGGCCGAGTTCCGCCGCGCCGGCGAACGCTTCTCGGCCGACGTGCTCTGCACCGTCAGGCTCTCGCGCCGCCTCTTCCCGCAGTACGGCTCGCACCGTCTCGACGCGCTGATCGACCGGCACCGCCTGCCCTCGGCCGACCGGCACCGCGCGCTCGGCGACGCGCGCGCGATCCGCGCGTTCCTGCAGGTGCTGCCGCGCGACGCCGACCCCGCCGAGGCCGAGGCCGCGATCCGCGAACTGCTCAAGCAGCCCGCCGTGCCGCCGCACCTCGATGCCGCGGCGCTCGAGCACGTGCCCGAGTCGCCGGGCATCTACGTCTTCGTGGGCGCGAGCGGCCAGCCCCTCTACGTCGGCAAGGCGCGCAACCTGCGTGAGCGCGTGCGCGGGCATTTCTACGCCGACAGCCGCAATGCCAACGATGCCCGCCTCGTCGCCGAGGTCCACGCGATCGAGATCGAACCCACGGCCGGCGAGTTCGGCGCGTTGCTGCTCGAGATGCGGCGCATCAAGCAGGTCGCGCCGCTGCACAACGTCGCGCTGCGCCGACGCGAGACCACCTGTTTCCTGCGCGCCGACCTGCCGGGCCGCACGCCGCGCATCGTCCGGCTCGCCGAACTTCCCGACGCGGATCCGCTCGCCGAACCCGACCTCGTCGGTCCGTTCGGCAGCCGGGCCGGCGCGCGCGCCGCGCTGTCCGCGCTCGGTCGCGAGCACCGGCGGTGCGACCGCGCGCTCGGCCTGTGGGCGCGCGAGGGCGCGTGCTTCTCGCGTCAGGTGAAGCGCTGCGACGGCCTGTGCACCGGCGACGAGACCCCGCAGGCCCATCACGCGCGCCTGCTCGTGGCGCTCGAGCCGATGCGCTTCCCCGCCTGGCCGTTCGACGGTCCGGTGGCCCTCGACGAACACGACCCCGAGACCGGACGTCGCGACCGCCTCGTCTTCGACCGCTGGCGCGCCGTGGGCCCCGACGGCCCCGAGCCCTTCGACCCGGACGTCTTCAAGCTGCTGCGCCGTCGTCTCGCCCGCGTGCCGCAGTCGTTCGTGCCGCTCTGATCGGCACGCGCCGCGCGACCACCTTCCATACACCACTGTTTTGTAAGGGAGCCCTTGCGGATCGCGTGAACCGCCGTGCTAGATTACGCGCCCGGAGACAGGGTCGACCCACGAGAGACGAACTTGCAGTTCCTCCAATTGGTCATCAGCGGCGTGGCGCAGGGCTGCATCTACGGCCTCATCGCGCTGGGCTTCGTGCTGATCTACAAGGCGACCGAGACGGTGAGCTTCGTGCAGGGCGACCTGATGATGCTCGGCGCGTTCGGCGGTCTGGCCTGCATGACGATGCTGGGCTTTCCGTTCTGGCTCTCGGTGGTGGCCTCGATCGCCGCGATGGGCGTCTTCGGCCTGTTCGTCGAGCGCCTCGTCATCCGCCCGATCCTTGGCCAGCCGCAGTTCACGATCGTGATGCTGACCATCGGCATCGGCTACATCGTGCGCGGCCTGATCACGATGGTGCCCGGCATCGGCACCGAGACCCACACGCTGCCCGTGCCCTACAAGGACGTGGTGCTGAACGCGGGCGGCCTCGTGCTGTCCGTCGAGCAGCTGGTCGTCATCGCCGCCACCGCCGCGCTGTGCGCGGTGCTCTACGCGATGTTCCGCTACTCCACGCTCGGCATCGCGATGCAGGCCTCGTCGCAGAACCAGCTCGCCGCCTACTACATGGGCATCCCGGTGAAGAAGCTGAACGGCCTCGTCTGGGCGCTGGCGGCCGCCGTCGCGGCGGTCGCGGGCCTTCTGCTCGCGCCGATCACCTTCGTGCACGTGAACATGGGCTTCATCGGCCTGAAGGCCTTCCCGGCGGCGGTCGTCGGCGGCTTCGGCAGCCTGCCCGGCGCGATCGTCGGGGGCCTGATCATCGGCGTGGTCGAGTCGCTGTCGGGCTTCTACCTGCCCACCGGCTTCAAGGACATCGCGCCCTACATCGTGGTGCTCGCGATGCTGTGGTTCAAGCCGAACGGCCTGTTCGGCGAGAAGCTGCGCAAGAAGGTCTGACGGGTCCGATCCATGCGCTTCCTCTTCAAGACCTCCTACGCGCAGGACATCGCGCTCGCCAAGCACGAGGGGCATCGCCTCTGGTACGGGCTGCTGATCGCTGCGCTCATCGTGGCCCCCTGGACCATCGACGAGTACTGGCTCGCCCAGCTCAGCTTCGTGCTGATCTACTCGATCGTCGGCCTGGGGCTGATGCTGCTCGCCGGCTTCACCGGCCAGGTCTCGATCGGGCACGCCGCCTTCCTCGGGGTCGGTGCCTACACCCAGGCCTACCTGACCCACCACGGCTGGCCGTTCCCGCTGGCGCTGGCCGGCGCCACGCTGCTGTCGGCCGCGGTCGGCGTGGTGGTCGGCACCCCGGCGCTGCGCGTGAAGGGCATCTACCTCGGCATCGCCACGCTGTCCTTCGGCTTCATCGTCGAGGAGGTGTTCGCGCGCTGGGAGAGCGTCACCGGCGGCAATGCCGGCATGCACGTGATGGCGCCGAACCTCTTCGGCTGGGAGCTCGAATCCAGCACCGAGTTCTACTACCTGTGCCTGGTGCTGTGCGTGCTGGTCACGCTCGGCGTGCTGAACCTGCTGCGCTCGCCCACCGGCCGCGCGTTCGTCGCGATCCGGGATTCGGAGATCTCGGCGCAGAGCATGGGCATCAACCTCGCGTACTACAAGGGCCTGTCGTTCGCGCTGTCGGCGGCGATGGCCGGCATCGCGGGCGCGCTCTACGCGCACAAGATGCAGTTCCTGTCGCCCGACCAGTTCAGCCTGATCCAGTCTGTGGACCTGCTGCTGCTGGTGGTCGTGGGCGGGCTGGGCTTCGTGCACGGCGCCTTCCTCGGCGCGATCTTCCTGATCACCATGCCGCAGCTGATCGCGCTCGGTAAGGACTTCCTGCCGCCCGCCATCGGGCAGGCGGCGGGCCTTCAGGCGGTGGTCTACGGCGTGGTGCTCGTCGCCTTCGTGCTCTTCGAGCCGATGGGCCTGTACGGCCGCTGGCTCAAGATCCGCACCTGGTTCCAGCTGTTCCCGTTCTACCGCAAGGGCATGTTCCGGCGGCAGAAGAGCTTCACCAAGTCGGACCGACTGAAATGAGCACCCCTCCCCTCCTGTCGGCCCGGGACCTGCAGGTCCGCTTCGGCGGCGTGCTGGCGGTCAACAAGGTGAGCTTCGACGTCCAGCGCGGCGAGGTCTTCACGATCATCGGCCCGAACGGCGCCGGCAAGACCACCGTCTTCAACCTGATCAGCCGGATCTACACGCCCACCGCGGGTTCGATCGAGTTCGAGGGCAAGCGCCTGGCCGAGGTGCCGCCGCACGGCGTGGCCGAGCTCGGCATCGCGCGCACCTTCCAGAACATCGAGCTCTTCGAGTACGCGACCGTGCTGCAGAACCTGCTCATCGGTCACCACGTCCACCGCAAGACCGGCTTCTGGAGCGAGCTGCTCTTCTCGGGCGCCGCGCGGCGCGCGGAGGAGCAGGCCCGCGAGGAGGCCGAGCGCGTCATCGACTTCCTCGACCTGCAGCACCACCGCGACTCGCTCGTCGCCGGCCTGCCCTACGGCGTGCGCAAGGTCGTCGAGCTCGCCCGCGCGCTGTGCACGAAGCCCAAGCTGCTGCTGCTCGACGAGCCCTCCTCGGGCCTGAACGTCGAGGAGACCGACGACATGGTCTTCTGGATCCAGGACATCAAGAACGAGCTGGGCATCACCGTGCTGATGGTCGAGCACGACATGTCGCTGGTCTCGCGCGCGTCCGACCGGGTCCTCGCGATGGCCCAGGGCGAGCCGCTCGCGATCGGCACGCCGCGCGAGGTGCAGTCCGACCCTCGCGTGATCGAGGCCTACCTGGGCGCCGCGGAGGACATGTCCTTCCTGCGCCGTTCGGAGCCCTTCCAGAGGAACCGCGCGGCATGAGCACCGACGCCCCGATCCTCAAGCTCGCCAACGTCGAGAGCGCCTACGGGCCGATCAAGGCCATCCGCGGCGTGAGCCTGCAGGTCGCGCCCGGTGAGATCGCGACCGTGCTCGGCTCGAACGGCGCCGGCAAGACCACCATCCTGAAGACCGTGAGCGGGATCATCGACCCGCGCCGCGGCTCGATCGAGTTCAAGGGCGAGCCCATCACCGCGATGGACCCCGCCCTGGTCGTGCAGCGCGGCCTGTCGCACGTGCCCGAGGGCCGCGAGGTCTTCCCGCTGCTGTCGGTGCGCGACAACCTCCTGATGGGCGCGTACACCCGCAAGGACCGCGACCAGGTCGCGCGCGACATCGAGACGGTCTACGGCTACTTCCCGATCCTGAAGGAGCGCGCTGCGCAGGACGCCGGCCTGCTCTCCGGCGGCCAGCAGCAGATGCTCGCGATCTCGCGCGCCATCATGGCCGCCCCCGCCCTGATCCTGCTCGACGAGCCGAGCCTCGGCCTGTCGCCGCGGCTCACCAAGGAGATCTTCGAGATCATCGTCCGCATCAACCGCGAGCGCGGCACCTCGATGCTGCTGGTCGAGCAGAATGCCAACATGGCGCTCAATGCCGCCGACTTCGGCTACGTGCTGGAGAACGGCCGGATCGTGATGGAGGACACCTGTGCCGCGCTGCGCGAGAAAGAGGACATCAAGGAGTTCTACCTCGGCATGAAGGAACAGGGCGCGCGCGGCGAGCGCCGCTGGAAGAAGAAGAAGACCTGGCGATGAGCACCGCACTCGATCCGCACCGCATCGTCCACGGCAACCAGTTCGGCTGGCAGCCCGAGCAGGTCCCGTTCTCGACCATCCCCGAGCTGTTCGCGCAGCGCGTCGCCGAGCTCGGCGACGCGCCGATGATGCGCCAGAAGGACCTCGGCATCTGGCGCGCCTACAGCTGGCGCGAGGTGTCGACGATCGCCGCCGAGATCGGCGCCGGGCTGATCCGCCTGGGCTTCGAGCCGGGCGAGGTGGTCTCGGTGCTGTCGAACACCCGGCGCGAATGGAGCTGGACCGACCTCGGCACCCTCGGGGTGGGCGGCGTCTGCAACGGCGTCTATCCCACCGACTCCGCGTCGCAGCTGCAGTACCTGTGCACCGACTCGAACTCCGTCTACCTGTTCGTCGAGAACGACGAGCAGCTCGACAAGTTCCTCGAGATCCGCGACGCGATGCCGGCGATCCGCAAGGTCATCGTGTTCGACATGGAGGGTCTCGCGGACCTGTCCGACCCGCAGGTCATCGGGCTCGACCAGCTGCGCGAGCTCGGCCGGCTCGAGCTGAAGGACCACCCCGACGCGATCGAGCGGCGCCGCGGCGCGCGCACGCCGCAGGACGTGGCCATCCTCGTCTACACCTCGGGCACCACCGGCAAGCCCAAGGGCGCGATGATCTCCCACGCCAACCTGTGCGCGGTGCTCTCGGGCCTGTCCACCAGCCTCTTCGAGGGCGTGCCGCGCGGCGGCGAGCGGGTGGCGTTCCTGCCGCTGTGCCACATCGCCGAGCGCATGATCGGCGGCTACGTGCCGCTGATGCGCGGCGAGGTGGTGAACTACGTCGAGAACCCCGAGACCGTCTTCGAGAACGTCCGCGAGATCCAGCCGCATGTGTTCTTCGCGGTGCCGCGCGTCTGGGAGAAGATCTACTCGCAGGTGATGATCACCCTGTCCGAGGCGGGCAAGGTCCAGCAGGCCGCCTACAAGTGGGCGATGGGCGTCGGCGAGCAGGTGGCCAAGGCGCGGGCTGCGGGCGGCGAGCCCGGCGGGCTGCTGAAGCTGCAGTCCGCGATCGCGAACTTCGCCGTGCTCGGCAACGTGCGGCGCATGACCGGCATGAGCCGCGTGCGCCTCGGCCTGACCGGCGCCGCGCCGATCTCGGCCGACCTGATCCGCTGGTACCAGTCGCTCGGTGTGCCGCTGCGCGAGGGCTGGGGCATGACCGAGACCTGCGGCGGCGGCACGGTCAACCCGCGCCTGAAGGTCCGCCCGGGCAGCGTGGGCGTGCCCGGCCCCGGCATCGAGATGAAGATCGCCGAGGGGACGAACGAGATCCTGCTGCGCGGCCCGAACGTCATCCTCGGCTACCTGAACCAGCCCGAGAAGACCCGCGAGACCATCGACGCCGAGGGCTGGCTGCACACCGGCGACGTGGGGCGCGTCGACGACGACGGCTTCTTCTACATCACCGACCGGATGAAGGACATCATCATCACGGCCGGCGGCAAGAACGTGACCCCGAGCGAGTGGGAGAACGAGCTGAAGTTCTCCCCCTACGTGACCGACGCGGTGGTGATCGGCGACAAGCGGTCCTACCTCACCGCGCTGGTGATGATCGACCAGGAGAACGTCGAGAAGTTCGCCCAGGACCACGACGTCCCGTTCACCAACTACGCGAGCCTGACGCGGGCGAAGGAGGTCCAGGACCTGATCGCCCGCGAGATCGACTCGGTGAACCGCAAGTTCGCCCGCGTCGAGCAGGTGAAGAAGTTCCGGCTGATCGAGCAGCAGCTCACCGCCGAGGACGAGGAGCTGACCCCGACGATGAAGCTCAAGCGTGCGCTCGTCCAGAAGAAGTACGCCGAGCTGATCGAAGGCATGTACCGCGACTGAATCCGTCACCCAGGAGACGCAGATGAAGATGATCCAACGGACCGCCCTCGCGGCGGCGATGCTCGCCCTGACGGCGGGCGTGGCCCACGCCCAGCAGGGCGTGAGCAAGACCGAGATCCTCGTCGGCACGATCCAGGACCTCTCCGGTCCGATCGCCGCCTTCGGCAAGCAGACCCGCAACGGCATGCAGCTGCGGGTCGACGAGATCAACGAGCAGGGCGGCATCAACGGCCGCAAGATCAAGCTGATCGTCGAGGACAACGCCTACGACCCGCGCAAGGCCGTGCTGTCCGCGCAGAAGCTGGTCAACCAGGACAAGGTCTTCGTCGTCGCCGGCCACATCGGCACCGCGCACAACAACGCGGCGATGCCGATCCAGTTCCAGAAGAACGTCATCAACTGGCTGCCGGTGACCGCGGCCCGCGAGATGTACGAGCCCTTCCACAAGATGAAGTTCTCGTTCGCGGCCACCTACTACGACCAGATGCGCGCCGGCCTCCCCGAGCTCGCCAAGCGCCAGAAGTTCTCCAAGCCCTGCATCATCTACCAGGACGACGAGTTCGGCCTGGAGGTGCTGCGTGGCGCCGAGTGGGCGCTGAAGTCGATGAACATGGACTTCGCCGAGAAGACCTCGTTCAAGCGCGGCTCGACCGACTTCTCGTCGCAGGTCGCGCGGATGAAGTCCGCCAGCTGCGACCTGGTCGTGATGGGCACGATCATCCGCGAGACCATCGGCACCATCGGCGAATCGCGCAAGACCGGCTTCTCGCCGATCTTCTTCGGCTCGTCGGCCGCCTACACCGACCTGATCCACAAGCTCGGCGGCAAGGCGATGGACGGCATGTTCGCCATGCACACCGCCGCGCAGCCCTACCTCGACGACGCCGACGACAAGGTCCGGTTCTGGGCGACCAAGTACAAGACCGCCTTCAACGAGGACCCGACCGTCTTCTCGGCCTACGGCTACTCGATCATCGACATGTTCGCGATCGCGGCGCGCGCGGCCGGCCCGAACCTGACGGCCGACTCGTTCGTGAAGGCCGCCGAGACCACCGCGTTCCCGCCCGACATGTTCGGCTCGCCGCCGATGAAGTTCTCGCCGACCTTCCGCCTGGGCAACGACCAGAGCCGGATGGCGCAGATCCAGAACGGCCGCTGGACGAAGGTCACCGACTACCTGCCGGTGCCGGCCGAGAAGAAGTGATCGCGTGAACGACCGGCGCGTGCCGGTCGCCATCGCGTGAGAGGAAGAACGGCCGCCCGAGGGCGGCCGTTCTCTTTGGGGGCGTGCCGGTCCGCTGCGCCGTGGCCGCGGAGCCCGTGGTCCGATGCCGGCTACCGCGATGCCGGCCGGAACAGCCCCAGGTCGATGCTGTCCGCCATCGCACGGTAGCCGGCCGGCGCCGGATGCAGGTGGTCGCCGGAGTCGAACTCGGCGCGCATCCGGATCGGGCGGGCCGGATCCTGCATCAGCCGGTCGAAGTCGAGCACCGCGTCGTAGGCGCCGCTGCTGCGGATCCAGTCGTTGAGCGCCAGCCGCTTCGCCTCGCCTTCCGGCGTCCAGTAGGCCGCGCCCTCGAACGGGATGAGCGTGCCGCCGTAGACCTTCAGCCCGCGGGCGCGGGCGCGCTCGATCAGCTGCCGGTGGCCTGCGATCAGGTCCGCCACCGTCGGCGAGGCCTTCGCGCCGCCCGCGCCGATGTCGTTGATGCCCTCGAGGATGGTCACGTGCGTCACGCCCGGCACGGCGAGCACGTCCCGGTCGAAGCGCGCGAGCGCACTCGGGCCGACGCCGTCCTCCAGCACCCGGCCCCCGCCGATGCCGCCGTTCACGACGCTCAGCCGGATGCCCGCCGCGGCCAGCCGGCGTGCGAGCAACTCCGGCCAGCGACGGTTCTGGTCGAGGCCCGACTGCGTGCCGTCGGTGATCGAGTCGCCGAAGGCGACCAGCACGCCCGAGGCCTGCGGGGCGACGACCTCGACCCGGGCGAGGAAGAAGGACGAGGCCGAGGCCAGTCCGTCGCCGCGCCGGTAGGCGGTCGTGCCCGCCACCGGGAACGTGGCCGATCCCGCGTGATTGCCGGGGCCCGACACGTAGTTGACCTGCCACGACGCCGGATGGACCGTGACCGGCGACTTCCAGGCCGCCGTGTCGTCGGGCAGGTACAGGTCGATCACCAGGTCGCCGTCGTCCTTCACCGCGAGGTCCACCGGGTCGCTGACCAGCAGCGCACCGGGCGGCACCACCGGCTGCGCGAGCCCGCCGAACGTGAGCACGCGCGCCGATCCGGCGACGATCGCGGCGCCCGACTCGCGAAGCGCGACCTGCGCCGCGCCGATGCGCAGCGGCACCGTGCCGAGGCTGTTCGAGACCACCACCCGGACGCGCGCGCCACCGATCGACACCCGTGCGATCTGCCTCAGCGTCTGGTCCTTGAAGTGGATCGGCGAGGCGCCCCCGACCGGAAGCGCCTGCCCGCCGAGCCCGACCGCCTGGACCGACGCGGGCACGTCCCGCGCCCAGGGAAACGCGAGCGCCGAGGCCGGCAACGTCTGCGCCGGCTGGTCCATCCGCGCGACGCCGGGCGCCGCCCAGGTCGCGATCCACCGATCCGCCGACGCCGAAGCGCCCTGCCCCGTCTGCGGCCCCGACGGCACCGCACACGCACTCAGCAGCGCGGCCGCCGCCGCGAAGAACAGACGTCTCTTCATCACTCCTCCCCGAATCGTTGTCGTCGACGACGGGGCCCCTGCCCCGCGTCCGATGCGCGCCCGCCGGTCCGCCGCCGCGCCGTGCGACGCGGGCCGCGCGTTCGCGTCGAGTTCAGCGCTCCAGCGCCTGGTAGACCATCTGCCGCAGCAGGAAGCGGTACGGCAGCCGAGCCGCCGGCGACTGCATCATCAGCACCACGTACAGCTGCTCCTTCGGGTCGATCCAGAAGTAGGTGCCGTAGGCGCCGCCCCAGTAGTAGTCGCCCGGGCTGCCCTGCAGCGGGTTGCGGCCGACG
>JBAXJZ010000084.1:0-10934 GCA_037137595.1 Burkholderiales bacterium
GCCGACGCCCGGCACCGTCACCTCGACCACGTCGCCGGGCACGAGCCAGCGCGGCGGATCGAAGCGCGCCCCCGCGCCGGTGGGCGTGCCGGTGGAGATCACGTCGCCGGGTTCGAGCGTCATGAACGTCGACACGTACTCGATCAGCATCGCGATCGGGAACATCATCCGCGCGGTGGTGTCGTCCTGCCTGACCTCGCCGTTGACCCGCGTCGTCACCCGCAGGTCGTCCAGGGACGGGAAGCCGTCGATCGTCGCGAGCCAGGGGCCGATCGCGCCGCTGGCCTCGAAGTTCTTGCCCTGCGTGACGTTGAACTTGCCGTGGCGCACCCAGTCGCGCACCGTGCCCTCGTTCACGCAGGTGAGCGCGGCGAGGTGCGCGGCGGCCCGCTCGCGCGGGATGCGCCGGCCGCGGGTGCCGATCACCACCGCGATCTCGCCCTCGTAGTCGAGCTGCGGCGACTCGGGCGGACGCCGGATCGCCTCGCCGTGCGCGACCAGCGACGCGGGCACGCGCAGGAAGAGGCTGGGGTGCTTCGGGCGATCGGAGCCGTCCCGGTACTCCTCGTTGCGCTCGGCGTAGTTCACGCCCACGCAGACGATCTTGCCGGGCCGCGCGAGCGGCCGGCGCACCGCCACGTCGGCGAGGGCGAGGTCCGGCGAGGTGCGTGCGGCGAGGTCGCGGGCCGCGTCGATCGCGGCGGGTCCGCCGGCGACCAGCGTGTCGAGGTCCGGCCAGGCCGGCAGCCGCGGGCCCAGTTCGATCACCGCGTCGTCGGACGCGCCGGTCACGGCGCCCCAGCCCTCGCGCCCGTCGCGGGCGTAGCTCAGCAGCTTCAATCCGGTCTCCCTCGGCCGCGTCGCGGGCCGGCGAGGACGTTAGCATGTCAACAATCGGTCGACAACGCGGCGCCACGCCCGGACCGCCTTGACGCCCCGATCGTTGTCATGTGAACTACCCGTCCACGCCCGGGGGAGGGGCACCGTGCCGCACGTCGTCGTCGAGTTCTCGGCCAACCTGCGCGCCCGCGCCGACGTGCCGGCGCTGCTGCGCGCGACACACGCGGCGGCGCTCGCCACCGGCGTGTTCCCGCGCGGCGGCACCCGCACGCGGGCCGAGGAGCGTGTGGAGTACGTGATCGCCGACGGCCATCCGGACAACGCCTTCGTCCACGTCGTGCTGCGCATCGGCCACGGTCGTGACCTCGCCACGCGGCGGCGGGCCGGCCAGCAGGTGTTCGACGCGGTGCTCGCCGAACTCGGACTGGCGTTCGCCGCCGGACCGCTCGCGCTCTCGTTCGAGGTCCAGGAGATCGACCCCGAGCTCTCCTGGAAACACAACACCGTCCACGACCACGTGGCCGCGCGCGACGCCGGCCGGGAGAGACCATGAGCGACGCGCTCGCCAAGCAGCTCCAACGCGCCGAGGCCGCGCTCGCGCGCTTCGCCGCCGAACCCCTCGGCCACTGGATCGGAGGCCGCGCGGTCGCCGGCGAGGGCGAAGCCTTCGACAACCGCTCGCCGGTCGACGGCCGCTCGCTCGGCCTCGTCCACGACGCCACCGCCGCCGAGGTCGCGCGCGCCTGCGAGGCCGCCCGCGACGCCTTCCCCGCGTGGCGGGCGCTGCCCGGCACCGGGCGCCGGCGGATCCTGCACGCGGTGGCCGACGCCATCGAGGCGCGCGCCGACGAGATCGCGCTGGTGGAATGCATGGACACCGGCCAGGCCTGGCGCTTCATGAGCAAGGCCGCGCTGCGCGGCGCGGAGAACTTCCGCTTCTTCGCCGACCGCGCGCCGGACGCGGCCAACGGCCTGTCGCTGCCCACGGACACCCACCTGAACTACACGCTGCGCCAGCCGATCGGCCCGGTGGCGGTGATCACGCCGTGGAACACGCCGTTCATGCTGTCGACGTGGAAGATCGCGCCGGCGCTCGCCGCCGGCTGCACGGTCGTCCACAAGCCGGCCGAATGGAGCCCGCTCACCGCGCGGCTGCTGGCCGAGATCATGGCCGAGGCGGGCCTGCCCGCCGGCGTCGCGAACGCGGTCAACGGCTTCGGCGAGACCGCCGGGAAGACGCTCACCGAGCATCCGGACGTCCGCGCCACCGCGTTCATCGGCGAGTCGCGCACCGGCAGCCTGATCATGTCGCAGGGCGCGCCCACGCTGAAGCGCGTGCACCTCGAGCTCGGCGGCAAGAACCCGGTGATCGTCTTCGACGACGCGGACCTCGACCGCGCGCTCGACGCGGTGGTCTTCATGATCTACAGCCTGAACGGCGAGCGCTGCACCTCGTCGTCGCGGCTGCTGGTCCAGCGGTCGATCCACGACACCTTCGTCGAACGGCTCGCCGAGCGCGTGCGCCGGCTGAGGGTCGGCCATCCGCTCGATCCGGCCACCGAGGTCGGCCCGCTGGTCCACGCCCGGCACCTCGAGAAGGTGCTGTCGTACGCGGAGATCGCGAGACGCGACGGCGCCACCATCGCCGTCGGCGGCGGCCGCGCGAGCGGCCCGTCGCTGCCGGCGGCCGGCCACTTCGTCGAGCCCACGCTGTACGTCGGCGCCACGCCGTCGATGCGGATCGCGCAGGAGGAGATCTTCGGGCCGGTGCTCACCGTCATTCCCTTCGAGGACGAGGCCGACGCGCTGCGGATCGCCAACGGCGTGCGCTACGGGCTGGCCGGCTACCTGTGGACCGGCGACGTCGGCCGCGCCAACCGCGTGTCGCAGGCGCTGGACGTCGGCATGGTCTGGGTCAACAGCGAGAACGTCCGGCACCTGCCGACGCCCTTCGGCGGCATGAAGTCGAGCGGCATCGGCCGCGACGGCGGCGACTACAGCTTCGACTTCTACATGGAGACGAAGAACGTGGCGCTCGCGCTCGGCACCCACGCGGTGCCGCGGATGGGGGTCTGAGCGCCATGGGCACGCTTGCGCTCGCGGCCAAGATCACCCACGTGCCGTCGATGTATCTCTCCGAGCTGCCCGGCCCGCGCCACGGCACGCGGCAGGACGCGATCGACGGCCACGCCGAGATCGGCCGACGCTGCCGCGCCGCGGGCGTGGACACGCTGGTGGTCTTCGACACCCACTGGCTGGTCAACGCGAACTACCACGTCAACTGCTCGCCGCGTTTCCAGGGCGTCTACACCAGCAACGAGCTGCCGCACTTCATCGCCAACATGCCCTACGAGGCCCCGGGCAACCCCGCGCTCGGGCGGCTGCTCGCGCAGGCCTGCAGCGAGGCCGGCGTCGAGACGCTCGCGCACGACGCGACCACGCTCGCGCCCGAGTACGGCACGCTGGTGCCGCTGCGCTACATGAACGCCGACCGCCACTTCAAGGTGGTGTCGGTGTCCGCGCTGTGCACTTCGCACTACCTCGACGACAGCGCGCGGCTCGGCTGGGCGATGCGCCGCGCGGTCGAGGACCGCTACGACGGCACCGTCGCCTTCCTCGCGAGCGGCTCGCTCAGCCACCGCTTCGCGCAGAACGGGCTGGCGCCGGAGTACGCGTTCAGGGTCTGGAGCCCGTTCCTCGAGCAGCTCGACGCCACCGTCGTCGCGATGTGGCGGCAGGCCCGCTGGGCCGAGTTCTGCGCGATGCTGCCCGAGTACGCAGCCAAGGGGCACGGCGAGGGCTTCATGCACGACACCGCGATGCTGCTCGGCGCGCTCGGCTGGTCGGCGTACGATGCGCCCGCCGAGGTGGTCACGCCGTACTTCGGCGCGTCGGGCACCGGGCAGATCAACGCGGTCTTCCCGGTCACGCCGCAGGATGGCGCCGCCGTGCCGGCACCGGTGGCGAGCGGCGCCCAGGGCTACACGCCGGTGTCCCGGCGACTCTGAGAGGGTTCAGGATGGACAAGGTCTGCATCGTCGGGCTCGGATCGATCGGCGGCTTCGTCGCGCACCGGCTCGCCGAGGGCGGCGTCCGGGTGTCCGCGCTCGCGCGCGGCGCCACGCTCGCGGCGGTCCGCCGCAACGGCCTCGTGCTGCGGGACGCGGCCGATCCCGAGCGCGGTCGCGCGGTGTCGATCGCCGCGAGCGACTCGCCCGCCGAGCTGGGGCCCCAGGACCTGGTGGTGCTCGCGGTGAAGACCACCGCGCTGCCGTCGATCCCGGCGTCCATCGGCCCGCTGATCGGGCCCGACACGGTCGTGCTGTCGGCGATGAACGGCGTGCCCTGGTGGTTCTTCCACGGGCTCGGCGAGCCGGTGCGCCACACCCGGCTCGAGGCCACCGACGCCGACGGCTCGCTCGCCCGCGCGATCCCGCCCGAGCGGGTCGTCGGCTGCGTGGTCCACATGTCGGCCTCCAGCCCCGAGCCCGGCGTGGTGCGCCACGCGTTCGGCGACCGGTTCATCGTCGGCGAGCCGGGCGGCGCGTCGACCCCCCGGCTCGCCGCGGTGGCCGCGCTGCTGCGCGCCGGCCGCCTGCAGGTCGAGATCACGTCGCGGATCGAGCTCGAGGTCTGGCTCAAGCTCTGGGGCAACATGACCATGAACCCGGTGTCGGCGATCACCGGGGCGACGATGGACCGCATCCTCGACGACCCGCTGCTGCGTCGCTTCGTCAGTGACGCGATGGTCGAGGCCAAGGCGATCGGCGACGCGCTCGGGCTGCCGATCACGATGAGCGCCGAGGAGCGGCACGTGATCACCCGCAAGCTCGGCGCGGTACGGACCTCGATGCTGCAGGACGTCGACGCCGGGCGGCCGATCGAGCTCGACGCGCTGGTCGGCGCGGTGAGCGAGATGGGGCGGATCGTGGGGGTGGACACGCCGAACATCGACGCGCTGCTGGGGCTGACGCGGCTGTTCGGCAAGGTGCGGGGACTGGTGCCGCCGACCTGACGCCCGGGTCGCCGCGCGCCTCCTGCTCGTCCATGGAACTGCGACAGCTCCGCTACTTCCTCAAGGTCGCCGACCTGGGGAGCATCTCCAGGGCCGCCGGCCAGCTGTCGATCGCGCAGTCGGCGGTGAGCCACCAGGTGTCGGCGCTCGAGCACCGGCTGCGGGCGCGGCTCTTCATCCGGCGTCCCAGCGGCGTCGAGCTGACCGAGGCCGGGCGGCTGCTGTACCGGCACGCGCAGACCATCGTCCGTCAGATGCAGAGCGCCGAGGACGACGTCGCCGCGGCGAGCGGCGCGCCGACCGGATCGGTGTCGGTGGGCCTGCCGACCGCGGTGCTGCACACCCTGGGCATGCCCTTGCTCGAGGCGGTGCTCGCGCGCCATCCGGGCATCGCGCTGCACGTGGTCGACGGCGTGAGCGCGCTGCTGCAGGAATTCATGCTCAACGGCCGGCTCGACATGGCGGTGCTGTTCCTGGGCGAGTCGGCCAGGGGACTCGAGGTGGTGCCGCTCCTCGACGAGGACCTGTTCTACGTCGCGGCCGCCTCGGCGCCGTGGATGGCGGGGCTCGGCGACGAGATCCCGCTCGAGGTCGCCGCCAGCCATCCGCTGGTCGTGCCCGGGCCCGGCAACGGCATGCGGCGGGTCGTCGAGGCCGCGTTCGCGCGCGAGGGGCTGCGCCTCGCGCCGGTCGCCGAGCTCGACTCGCTGCGGATGCAGAAGGCCTGCGCGACGCGCGGCATCGCCGGCACCTTCCTGCCCTGGGCGGTGGTCGACGAGGACGCGGCGCGCGGCGAGCTGCGCGTGCTGCGGGTGCGCGGCGCCGCGCTGTCGCGCCCCGTCTCGATCTGCACCTACGACTCCCGCGCGATGGGCCGGGCCGCCGAGGCGGTCCACGCGATCCTGCTGGAGCAGGCTGCGACGCTGGTGCGGACCGGAGTCTGGCGCGGGACGACGCTGCGTCCGCCCCCCATCTGAAAATCAGATGGCCCGTTCGCGTTTCGGCGGTTCCATCGACGGCGGCCCGCGCCTATAGTGGCCCGCAGCCGTGCCCCGCCCGATGAACGCGCCCGCCCGATCCGACGCCGCCCCGCCCTGGACCCTGACGGTCGCCGAGGCCTCCGCCCGCGTCGCACGCGGCGAGCTGTCGCCGTCGGCCCTGCTCGACTCGGTGCTCGAGCGCATCGAGGCGACCGACGACCGGGTGCACGCGTACATCCGCGTCGCCGCGGCGCAGGCCCGCGAGGCCGCCGCCCGTGCGCAGGCCGAGATCGCGGCGGGACGCTGGCGCGGGCCCCTCCACGGGCTGCCCTTCGCGGTCAAGGACACCTACGACGTCGCCGGGATGCCGGCCACCGCCGCCTCCCGCCTTCGCCTCGACCACGTGCCGGCGCAGGACGCGGCGCTGGTCGCGCGACTGAGGTCGGCCGGCGCGGTGCTGGTCGGCAAGCTGGCCACCTGGGAGTTCGGCACCGGCAACGCCGGCGAGTACTTCGACCTGCCGTTCCCCCCGGCCCGCAACCCCTGGGACCTCGCGCGCCTGACCGGCGGCTCGTCCACCGGCGCGGGGGCGGCGGTCGCCACCGGCATGGCGGGCTTCGCGCTCGGCTCGGACACGACCGGCTCGGTGCGGCTGCCCGCGGCCGGCTCGGGCACGGTCGGCATGATCTGCACGCCGGGGCGCCTGCCGCTCGACGGCATCCTGCCGAACTGCTGGTCGCTGGACATCCCGGGCGTCTTCACCTGGACCGTCGAGGACTGCGCGATCGTGCTCGACGCGCTGACCGGACCGCGGGACGCCGCCGGGCAGCCCGCGGGCGCGCTGCGCCGCGCGGTGGGGCAGTCGATCGCCGGGGCGCGGATCGCCGTCGTCGACGATCCGGGCGCCGGCTCGCCGCGGCCGGACGCCCCGCTCGAGCGCGGCTTCGAGGCGGCGCTCGCGGTGCTCGAGTCGCTCGGCGCCACCCTGGTCCGCGTGCGGCTGCCGGTCCCGTCGGCCGAGTGCCTCGCGGCGACGAGGATGATCGGCCCGGCGGAATCGGCCGCGATCCACGAGCGCGAGCTGATCGAGCACGCGGACCGCATGGGCTTCGCGCTGCGCGACAAGCTGCTCGCCGGCTCGCTGGTGCGCGCGGTCGACTACCTCGCCGCGCAGCGGCTGCGTCGCACGGTCGCCGACGGCATCGACACGCTGATGCGCGGCTTCGACGCGCTGGTGACCTACGGGACGCTGCACCTGCCCCCGGTCGCCGGCGTCGAGCCCGAGACGAGCGCCTTCACGGTGGACACGATGTACACGCCCTTCAACCTGTCCGGCCATCCGAGCCTGTCGCAGTGCACCGGCTTCGCCGACGGCCTGCCGCTCAACTGGCAGATCGTCGGCAACCGCTTCGACGAGGCGTCGATCGTCCGCATCGCCGCCGCCTACGAGGCCGCCACGCCGTGGCGCCGCGAGCGGGCCCTGCCGTGAGCGCGGTGCCCCCTGCTCCCGACTCGGCCGACGACGGCCCCGGCCTCGACGAGATGGTCGCGTTCGCGCGGCGCCACGGGCTCGGCGGGCTCGCGCCCGAGCACATCGCGCGGATGCGCGAGCTCGCGCTTCCGGTCGCCCGCTTCGGACAGCGGGTGCGGCGCCCCGAGCGCAAGGACATTGCGCCCGCCTCCGAGTTCCGCGTGACCGACGCGGCGCCGCCCAAGGGAGCCCCATGGACAAGCTGATCATCGAGGTGCGCGTCAACGAGTACGCGATGCGCAGCGAGAACCCGAACGTGCCGTGGACGCCGGAGGAGATCGGCCGCGATGCCCGCGCGGCGCAGGACGCGGGCGCCTCGATCGTCCACTTCCACGCGCGGCGGCCCGACGGCGCGCCCGCCCACGGCATCGACGACTACGCCGCCGCGATCCGCGCGATCCGCGCGAACTCCGAGCTGCTGATCAACCCCACGCTCGGGCAGATCACGCGCGGCGGCACGCTCGAGCGGATCGCCCACCTCGAGGCGTTCGCGGGCGACCCGGTGCTGCAGCCCGAGATCGTCGGGCTCGATCCCGGTTCGACCAACATCGACGTGTTCGACGCCGCTGCCGGCCGCTTCCTGACCGACGACAAGGTCTACGTGAACGCGCACGGGACGCTGCTCGCGTTCACGCGGCGCTTCGCCGAGATCGGCATCAAGCCGGCGCTCGCCTGCTGGAGCGTTCCGTTCCTGCGCAGCGCCTCGGCGCTGATCGACATGGGCCGCGCGGGCGACCCCGCCTACGTGCTGCTGGTGCACGGCGAGGGCGGCCAGCTCGGCGCGCACCCGGCCACCCCCGAGGGACTGCGCGCATACACCGACCACCTGCCGAGGGGCGCGCGCGTCGCGTGGTCGGTCTGCTGCAAGTCCGGCAACCTCTTTCCGCTGGCGATGACCGCGATCGCGACCGGCGGCCACGTCGCCATCGGGATCGGCGACTACGCGTACCCGGAGCTGGGCCACCCGGGCAACGCCGACCTGGTGCACGAGGTCGCGCGGCTCGCCCGGCTGGTGGGGCGGCCGGTGGCGACGCCGGCCGAGGCCCGCGAGATCCTCGGACTGCCGGCGCGCGCGCCGCGGTCCGCCGCTCACTGACTCCACGACGACAACGACTCGAGAGGACACGATGGACACCCATACCGCCGCACGCGTTCAGGTCTTCTGGCAACCCGGCTGCTCCTCCTGCCTGCGGACCAAGGAGTTCCTGACCAAGCAGGGCATCGACTTCGAGTCGATCGACGTGCACAACGACCCGGACGGCATGGCGCGGCTGCGCGCGCTCGGCGCGCGCAGCGTGCCGGTGGTCGCGCTCGGCGGCCGCTACACGCTGTGCCAGTCGTTCCAGGACGTCGTCAAGTTCCTCGACCTGAAGACCAAGCTGATGGACCCGCTGCCGCCGGAGCAGCTCGTCGCGAAGCTCGACACGGTGATCCTCGCGGCGGCGCGCTACATCCGGCAGTTCTCGACGGCGCAGCTGCGCGAGAACTTCCGCAACCGCAACCGCACGCCGGCAGGCACCGTGTTCCACCTCTTCCGCGTCGCGCAGATGGGTGTCGAGGCGGCCCGCGGCATCGAGCTCAGGTTCGAGAGCTTCAACGAGGTGCCGCCCGACCACTGGACGGCCGACGACATCGCGGCCTGGGGCATGACGGTCCGCGACGAGCTGCACGGCTGGTGGGGCACGGAGTCCGACCGCGCGCTGCAGCGCCTCGTGCCGACCTACTACGGCCAGCGCACGATGCACGACGTGCTCGAGCGCACGACCTGGCACGCCGCGCAGCACACCCGGCAGATCATGCTGATGCTGGAGACCTACGGCACGGCCCCCGACCGTCCGCTGACCGCGGAGGACCTCGCCGGCCTGCCGCTGCCCGACGAGGTCTGGGACCGCTAGGCTCCCCCGCGTCCAGTCGCCTCAGGGCCCCCTTCCGCATCCTTCGCCGAGGTCCGTCGATGCCCGCCTTGTCCGTCCGTCGTCTCGTCCTCGCGCGCGCCACGCGCGCCCTGCTCGCGGCCGCGACCCTCGTCGCCGCGCAGCCCGCCCTCGCGCAGGAGGGCTGGCCGAACAAGCCGATCCGCATCATCGTGCCGTTCTCGCCCGGCGGCGGCGGCGACGCGGTGGTGCGCTTCATCAGCGACCGGCTCGGCGAACGGCTCAAGCAGCAGGTGATCATCGAGAACCGTCCCGGCGCATCGGGCTTCATCGGCGCGCAGGCGGTGGCCACCGCGCCGCCGGACGGGTACACGCTGCTGATGGGCTTCGACGGCGGGGTCGTGGTGGCGCCGCACATCCTGAAGGCGCCCTTCAACCCGCTGACCGACTTCGAGCCGATCACCAAGCTCAACGACGCGACGCTGATCATCGTCGCCCATCCGGCCGCGCAGATCCGCAACGTCGCGGACCTGGTGGCGCAGGCCAAGGCCCGGCCGGGCCAGCTGCAGTTCACCTCGTCGGGGCAGGGCTCGACGCCGCACCTCGCCGGCGAGCTGCTCGCGATCCGCACGGGGATCAGGATGACCCACGTGCCCTACAAGGGCGGCGGTCAGGCGGTGACCGACGTGGTCGCGGGGCAGGTGCCGGTGTTCATCACGGTGGTGCCGACGGTCGCGGCCTACCTGAAGCAGGACCGGCTGGTGCCGGTGGCGGTCACCAGCGCGAAGCGCTCGCCGTCGCTGCCCGACGTGCCGACCGTCGAGGAACTCGGTGTGCCGGGCTTCGCCGTGAGCTCGTGGTACGGGCTGCTCGCGCCCGCGAGGACGCCGAAGGCGATCGTCAACCGGCTGCAGCAGGAGATCGCGGCGGTGCTCGCGATGCCGGACATCCGCGAGCGGTACCTCGGCGCGGCGTTCGATCCGGTGGGCAGCACGCCCGAGGAGTTCGCCGCGCAGATCCGCGCGGACTACGCGCGCTGGGGGCAGGTGGTGAAGGACGCCAACCTGCGCGAGCGCGACTGACGCCGGCCGGTCGCCGGGCGCGCGGCGCGCCGCGCGCCGGCCCGGGGACCGGCGGCGCGGCATGCGCCGACGCTACGCCCACCGCCGCTCGAACGCGTGGACCTCCGGGAAGCCGAGGATCTCGGTCATCCGCGTGAAGTCGAACACCGGCGCCGGCGCGCCGAGGCTGCTGCCGGTGGCGGCGACGTGGCGGTACATCGCGTCGAGCGTCGCCGCCGTGGCGAGGAAGCCGGCCGCGGGATAGATCGCGATCTGGAAGCCGAGCTCGGCGAGGCGGGCGCGCGGCAGCACCGGGGTCTTGCCGCCCTCGACCATGTTGACCATCAGCGGCTGGTCGAACGACTGCCCGATGCGCGCCATCTCGGCCTCGGACTCGGGCGACTCGACGAACAGGATGTCGGCGCCGGCCTTCGCGTAGGCCTCGGCGCGTCGCAGCGCCTCGTCCAGGCCCAGCGAGGTGCGCGCGTCGGTGCGCGCGATGACGAGGAAGTCCGCCGAGGAGCGCGAATCGACCGCGACCTCGATCTTGCGGACCATGTCCGCCATCGGGATCACGCGCCGGCCCGGCGTGTGGCCGCACTTCTTCGGGAACTCCTGGTCCTCGAGCTGGAT